>DATINR010000048.1:0-5496 GCA_035473995.1 Solirubrobacteraceae bacterium | reverse complement strand
GAGCGCGGGGACCATCGTCACGAGGCGGCGCAGCAGCACGGAGATGCGCACGTTGATGAAGCCGCTCATCACGACCTGCCCGGCGTAGGTGCCGACGCTCGAGGAGGACGCGCCGGAGGCGAACAGGGCGACGGCGAAGGCGAGCGCGGCGAGACCGCCGACTTGGTTGCCGAAGCCGTGATAGGCGGCCTGGATCGAGTCGACGCCGGTGTGCCCGGTGGAGTGGAACAGCTTGGCGGCGACGGCGAGCATGGCCATGTTGACGAGGCCGGCGCAGGCGAGCGCGATCACGATGTCGAGGCGCTCGAAGCGCAGCACTCGGTGGCGCTCGGAGGCGTCGCGCATCGGCATGCGGTTCTTGGTCAGCGCCGAGTGCAGGTAGATCGCGTGCGGCATCACGGTCGCGCCGATGATGCCGACGGCGACGTACAGCGACTCGGTGCCGCCGAGGTGCGGTACGAGGCCGGACAGCGAGCCGTGCACGGACGGGCCGATCTTCAGCGTCTCGTAGAGGAAGCCGAGGAAGATGATCCCGAGCAGCGCGGTGATGGCGAGCTCGAAGCGGCGCACGCCGTGCGTCTGCAGCTCGAGGATGCCGAAGGCGATGAAGCCGGTCATCACGCCGGCCCACAACAGCGGCACGCCGAACAGCAGGTTGAGGCCGAGCGCGGCGCCGACGAACTCGGCGACGTCGGTCGACATGGCCATGATCTCGGCCTGCAGCCACATGATCCGGCTGGCCGAGCGCGGGTAGTTCTCGCGGAACAGCTCGGGGAAGGTGCGATCGGTGGCGATGCCGACCTTGGCCGACAGATATTGGATCAGCATCGCCATCAGGTTGGCGGCGAGCACGACCCACAGCAGCAGGTAGCCGAACTTGGCGCCGCCGGAGATGTTGGTGGCGAAGTTGCCGGGGTCGACGTAGGCGATCGCGGCGACGAAGGCCGGCCCGAGCATCGTCAGCGTGGCGCGCAGGCGACCCTTGGCGAGCAGGTGTTCGAGCTGGCTGGTGCTGCGCACGACGGCGCCGGTCCCGACGACGGCCGCGCCGGCGCCTACGCCGATCGAGGCGCCTGCGCCCTCGAGCGCGGGGTCGGGCCGCACGGGTGTCAAGCGGAGTCCTCCGTCTCGGCTGGGCGCTGATTGCCGTCGCGGTCGAGCTGCACGCGCATGGCGCCGGCGAGGCGCCCGCCGATGGCGTGCTCGCGCGCGCCTTCGCCTTCGCCGAAGGCGACGAGCAGGGGCCCGCCGAAGGGCTGGCGTTCGCGCACGTAGAGGCGGTCGCCGGGGGCGATGCCGTGGCTCGAGAGGTAGCGCAGCATCTCGGGATCGGCGTCTGAGACGCGCACGAACACGCCGCCGTCGCCCTCCTGCAGGCGCTCGAGCGGAAACGTCTCGAGCTCGTGCAGCTCGAGCTCGGCGCTCGGGATCGGGTCGCCGTGCGGGTCGATCGTGGGGTGGCCGAGCGCCTCGGCGATCAGCTGCTCGAGCTCCTCGGAGATCACGTGCTCGAGCACCTCGGCCTCGGCGTGCACCCGATCCCACGGCATTTCGAGCGTCTCGGCGAGGAACAGCTCGAGCAGGCGGTGGTGGCGGATCACCTCGAGCGCGACCTTGCGCCCGTCCTCGGTCAGGCGCACGCCGCGATAAGGATGGTGCTCGATCAGCCCGAGCTCGCCGAGGCGCTTGAGCATCGCCGAGACGGACCCCGGCGTGAGGCCGAGGCGCTCGGCGAGGGCGTTCGTGGCAACGGGCTCCTCGGCTCGCGATTCGAGCGTGAAGATCGCCTTGCAATAGTCCTCGACGGCGGGCGAGCGCGTGATCTCTCTCGTGGCCATGAACAAATGTTATGGCATGCCAAGATTTCTGTCAAGGTCGCACTGGACTTTCATCCACCCGGGCTATAGGACAGGATGCAGCCCGGATGGATCGCGATTACGAGCTGCAGACGCACCAGGCGGAGGACCGCCACTGGTGGTACCGGGGGCGGCGCAAAGTGCTGGAGCGTGTGGTCGAGGACCTGCGCCTGCCGGCACGCGCACGGATCCTCGACGCGGGCTGCGGCAGCGGGCGCAACATGGTCGAGCTGGCGCGTCACGGGACGGTCACGGGCATCGAGCTGGCCGACGCGAGCGTCTCATTGGCGCGCGAGCGCGGCATGGGCGAGGTGATCGCGGGCTCGGTGCTGGAGATGCCGTTCGAGGCGGACAGCTTCGACCTGGCGGCGTCGCTGGATGTGATCGAGCACCTCGAGGACGACTTGGCGGCGCTGCGCGAGCTGCGCCGGGTGGTCGCGCCGGGCGGCTCGCTGCTCGTCACCGTGCCGGCCTACCAATGGCTGTGGAGCGGTCACGACGAGATCAACCACCACTTCCGCCGCTACACGCGCCGCTCGCTGCAGCGCGCCGGAGAAGAGGCGGGCTGGCACCAGGTGCGCACGACGTACTTCAACTCGCTGCTGTTGCCGGCGGCGATCATGCTGCGCGTGCTGGACCGCTTCAGCCGCAAGACGACGGAGTCGAGCCTCGACCTGTGGGTGCCGCCGCAGCCGCTGAACTGGCTGCTCGAGCGACCGCTGCAGCTCGAGGCGGCGATGATCGGGCGCGGCGGTCGCATCCCGGCAGGCCTCTCGCTGCTCGCGGTCTTCCGCTAGACGCCCGATAGGCGGCGCGGGACGATCTTCGATCGTCCGCGTCCTCGGTCGCTCGCATGCGTCCGCATGCCACGCTCCCTGCGTCCTTGGCTCGCTTGCCTCTCGAACGTCTAGGCGATTTTGATGAGGCCCCTCACGGGGCCGATATGACTGCGGGCGGCCTACGCCCCCGGCCGGATGCTCAGGCGTCGGCGTCGGCGGCGGCGACGGGCGGCTGGTGGTGGTGCATGCGGAAGGTCCAGGCGCGGTTGACGAGGAAGGTGATGACGGTGACGATCACGGTCGCGAAGGCCTGGCTGAGCAGCTTCTCGATGCCGGCGTCGTCGACGAACAGATAGAGCAGCCCCAGGTTGAGCGCCAGCCCGCAGCCCTGCACGAGACCCCAGCGCACGGGCGTTAGCGAGTCGCCGACGTGGCCGGCAAAGGTCCAGCGGCGGTTGAGCAGGAAGCCGTTGACGGCGCCCACGACGAACCCGATGGCGGACGCCGCGAGATACCACACGCCGAACACCTTCAGCAGCAGCGTGTAGATGACGAAGGTGAGCACCGTGTTCGACACCCCTACGATGCCGAACTTGACGAACTGCACCACGAAGGGGGCGTTCAGGTGCCGGGCGGCGCCCGGTAGTCTGAGAGGCGTCCTTTGTCGTGCGGGGCCGTCGGCGGGCATTGCTAGACAGGATGAACGATAAATTCATCGTGGGCTTAGGCGGCTGTCTGAAGATGGATGGCAGATGCGCTCGAACCCCGACCACATTGCGGTGAACCGGCAGATGCCCGACACAGCGCTACGCACCCCCAAGCTGCTCAGCATCGTCGCTCCGGTGTACGACGAGCAGGAGCTGATCGAGAAGTTCGTGCAGCGCGCATGTGCGGCGGCGGCGGACTACGAGTTCGAGCTGGTGCTGGTCAACGACGGCTCGAGCGACTCGACGCCGGAGCTGCTCGACCGCATCGCCGCCGAGGATCGCCGGGTGCGAGTGATTCACCTGTCGAGGAACTTCGGCCACCAGGCGGCGCTGACGGCGGGCCTGGAGCACGCGATCGGCGACGTGGTGGCGATGATCGACGCCGACCTGCAGGACCCGCCGGAGTTGATCCAAGACATGATCGCCCAGTGGAGCCAGGGCGCGGACGTGGTCTACGCAGTGCGCAACCAGCGCGAAGGCGAGACGGCGTTCAAGCTGGCGACGGCGTCGTGGTTCTACAAGCTGTTCGACAAGCTCGCTCAGGTCGACCTCGAGCCCAACTCGGGCGACTTCCGCCTGCTCGACCGCCGCGCTCTGGACGCGCTGCTGGCGATGACCGAGCGCTCGCGCTTCCTGCGCGGGATGACGGTGTGGGTGGGCTTCAACCAGACCGCGGTCTCCTACGAGCGCGACGCGCGCACGGCGGGCGAGACGAAGTACACGCTGCGCAAGATGCTGCGCTTCTCACTCGACGCGATCGCCTCCTTCTCGCACCTGCCGCTGCAGCTGGCGACGTGGATCGGGATGCTCTCGGCGGGCCTCGCGTTCATCGCGATCCCCGTCGTGATCGTGCTGCGCGCGTTCGACTCCTACCTGCCGGGCTTCGGCGCGATCACGATCGCGATCCTGCTGCTCGGCGGCATCCAGCTGATCGCGCTGGGCGTGATCGGCGAGTACGTGGGACGCATCTACGACGAGGTCAAGCACCGGCCGCTGTACATCGTGCGCGAGGAGCGCAACCGGCCGCTGCCGCCGGGCGGCGGCTCCCCGGCGGGCCCGGTCACCCGCGCAGGTCTCGCTGCGCGAGCGACGCAGCGCGTCGGCTAGCTCGGCGGCGCACTTTACGCGCTCGCTTTACGCCGAGGCACTCGTCAAGGCGAGTTGCACACGGACACCGCGACACGGGGCGACGAGACGTGTTGTGATCCGGCAATGGCCCTTCTCGCTCGTGCCCGCCCCGTGCCGGGCCTGCTCGCCGCAGCGCGCGCCACGGTCCTGCTGGCCACGCTGGCACTGTGCGCGACCGCCGCGATCGGCGCCTCTCCCGTCCAGGCCGAGGCATGCGCGGGGGTCGGCGCGGAACCGTGCCCGTACGCGTCGGCCTCGATCGTCGGCCAGCGCGCGGAGGGTGTGCTGCGCTTCCCCGAGGCCGTGGCGGTCGACACGCAGGGCAACGTGTACGTGGCGGACCAGCTCAGCTACGTGGTGCAGAAGTTCTCGGCCGCGGGCGCCTTCGAGACGGAGTGGGGATCGTTCGGTGGCGGCCACGGTCAGTTCGGCCCGATCGGCGGCCTCGCGACGGACGCGGCCGGCAACGTCTACGTGGTCGACTCGAGCCACAACCGGATCGAGAAGTTCGACTCCAACGGGGCGTTCATCACCCAGTGGGGGCACAAAGGCTCCGGACCGGGGCAGTTCAGCTTCGGCTCCTCGCAGGACTACACCAAGCCCCCGGGGGGCGGCATCGCGGTGGCCGGCAACTACGTCTACGTGGCCGACTCGGGCAACAACCGCATCCAGCGCTTCAACCTGGTGGGCGGCGAAGGAATGGAATGGGGCACGAAGGGCTCGGGGCCGGGGCAGTTCACCTACCCGCGCGGCGTGGCGGCCAATGCGAGCGAGGTGGTGGTCGCCGACGACGACAACCACCGCATAGAGAAATTCGACCCCGACGGCGGCTACCAGAGCGCGGCGGGCTCGCAGGGCACGGGTCCGGGGCAGTTCGCCTTCCCGTACGGCGTGGCGCTCGACGCGGCGGGCAACGTCTACGTGGCCGACGACCTCGGCCACCGCGTGGTCAAGCTCAGCCCGGAACTGGGCTTCCTCGGCGCATGGGGCGGCTATGGCACGAAACCGGGCCAGCTGGCGTTCCCA
>DATINR010000047.1:0-16016 GCA_035473995.1 Solirubrobacteraceae bacterium | reverse complement strand
CCGAACTTCGTCGAGCTGTGCCTGCGCCTGACCGAGACCGACGAGCGGGCCTTCGAGCAGCTGTGGCGCGGGCTCGGGCTGTCGGTCGACTGGTCGATGACCTACACGACGATCGGCGCGCGCGCCCAGCGCATCTCCCAGCGCGCGTTCCTCGGATTGCTCGCCCGCGGCGAGGCCTATCAACTGGAGGCGCCGACGCTTTGGGACGTCGACTTCCAGACGGCCGTCGCCCAGGCCGAGCTCGAGGATCGCGAGCGCCCGGGCGCGATGCACCGCGTCCGCTTCCGCCTGGCCGGGGCGCGCGGCGAGGAGCCCGGCGACGAGGGCGATGCGCTGATCGAGACGACGCGCCCGGAGCTGATCCCGGCGTGCGTGGCGCTGCTCGCGCACCCCGACGACGAGCGCCAGCGGGGGCTCGTCGGCAAGGAGGCGGTGACGCCGCTTTTCGGCACGCGCGTGCCCGTGCTGACGCACCCGCTCGTCGATCCCGACAAGGGCACCGGCCTGGTGATGGTGTGCACATTCGGCGATTTGACCGACGTCGTCTGGTGGCGCGAGCTCGGTCTGCCCGTGCGCTCGGTGCTGGGCATGGACGGCCGCTTGGCCGAGGTGCCGTGGGGCGCCCCCGGATGGGAGTCCGACGACGTCGAGCGGGCGCGGCGCGAGTACGAGCAGTTGCAAGGCCGGACTGTGAACCAGGCGCGCAAACGGATCGTCGAGTTGCTGCAAGAGGACGGCGACATGATCGGCGAGCCGACGCAGCTGACGCGCGCGGTGAAGTTCTTCGAGAAGGGCGAGCGACCGGTCGAGATCGTCACCAGTCGGCAGTGGTTCATTCGCACGATGGCGCACACCGACGAGCTGATCGAGCGTGGCCGCGAGCTGCGCTGGCACCCGCCCTACATGCGCGCTCGCTACGAGGACTGGGTCAACGGCCTGACCGGGGACTGGTGCGTCAGCCGGCAGCGCTTCTTCGGCGTCCCGTTTCCCGTCTGGTACCCGCTCGACGAGCGCGGTGCGGTGCTCTACGACCAGCCGATCGCGGCGAGCGAGCAGCAGCTGCCGGTCGACCCCTCGACCGACGTGCCCGACGGCTACGCCTCCGAGCAGCGCGCTGTGCCGGGCGGCTTCATCGGCGACCCCGACGTGATGGACACGTGGGCCACGTCGTCGCTGACGCCGCAGATCGCGGCTGGCGCCGGCGAGGACCCCGAGCTGTTCGCGAGCGTCTTCCCGATGGACGTGCGCCCGCAGGCGCACGACATCATCAGGACCTGGCTGTTCTCGACGATCCTGCGCTCGCAGCTCGACTACGACGAGCTGCCGTGGTCGGACGCGGCGATCTCCGGCTGGGTGCTCGACCCGGATCGCAAGAAGATGTCGAAGTCCAAGGGCAACGTCGTGACGCCGATGCACCTGCTCGAGGAGTACGGCGCCGATGCCGTCCGCTACTGGGCGGCGAGCGGCAGGCCGGGCACCGACACCGCGTTCGACCCGCAGCAGATGAAGGTCGGCCGGCGCCTTGCCGTGAAGCTCCTGAACGCGTCGAAGTTCGCGCTCGCCGACCTGCCGGACGAGGGCGATGCGCTGACCAACGCGCTCGACCGCGCGATGATCGCCCGCCTCGCGGCGGTCGTGGCCGACGCGACGAGCAGCTTCGAGGAGTACGACTACGCGCGCGCGCTCGAGCGCGTCGAGGTGTTCTTCTGGTGGTACTGCGACTACTACCTCGAGCTCGTCAAGGGCCGGCGCTACGACGCCGGCGAGTCCCAGGACGCACGCGAGGGGGCTGCCTCGGTCAGTCGCGCGCTGCGCCGCTCGCTGTCGGTCTTCCAGCGCCTGCTCGCGCCGTTCCTGCCGTTCGTCGCGGAGGAGGTGTGGTCGTGGTGGCAGCCCGGCTCGGTGCATCGCGCGAGCTGGCCCAGCGCCGATGAGCTGTCGGAGGCGCTCGGCGCTGCGCAGCCGGACGGCACGCCGCCGGAGGACGCGGCGCTCGGCGTCGCCGCTGACGTGCTCAAGGAAGTGCGCAAGGCCAAGTCCGAGGCGCGCCGGCCGATGCGCGCGCCGGTCGCGCGCGTCGTCGTGCACGACACCGCAGCGCGGCTGAGCGCGCTGCAGCTGGGCGTCGAGGATCTGCGTGCGGCAGGATCGATCGAGACGGTCGCGACGGCCGAGTCCGAGGAGTTCGCCGTCGAGGTCGAGCTTGCCGAGCAGCAGCCCGAGGGGTCGTAGGCGGGTCGGGGTCGGCGGTGCCCGTGATGCATAGCCGCGCAGGGATGCGGAGCCAGCGCGTGGAATATCCGCGCATGACAACTCGCAAGCACCACCACATCCCGGCGAGCGCACTGCTCGCGGCGGCGATCGCGATCGCCGCCTTCGCGATGTCCGCCTCGGCGGCATCGCCCCTGAAGATCACCAACTGCAACAAGGCGGCGAGCAAGCCGAAGATGCTGACGTTGACGTGCGGCGACGGCAACACGTACTTGAACGGGCTCAGCTGGTCGAGCTTCGGCGGCGCGACCGCCTCCGGAAAGGGCACGTTCGTGACGAACACCTGCGAACCGAACTGCTCGCAAGGCAAGAACGTGAGCTACCCCGCGACCGTCAAGGCGACGGGCTCGAAAAAATGCAAAGGCGCGACCGTCTACGCGAAGCTCTCGCTGACATACACCGGCGCCAAGAAGCCGCCGCCGAGCGACCCGCGCAAGTGGTTCTTCCGCTGCCCTTCCTGAGTCGGATCGGCGTGAACGACTGACACCCTCCCCGCCCCGTGTGGCTCCGCACGCGCTCAGGCGAGCGGAGCCGGGGCGGGCAGCCCCTCTGCCAGCGGATTCTCGCCGTCCCACTCGCCCTCGGCGCCGTAGGGCCGGAAGCGGATGAAGGCGGAGGCGTGATGGAACGGGCGCTTCGTGTGGGCCTTGACGGCGCCGCGGTGCTCGGCGCCTGATCGGCCGCCCGCGTAAGCGCGCATCTCGCGCGTCGTCCGCCACAGCGAGAAGGTCGCGACGAGCCCCGGCGGGCGCGCCAGGCCGGTGCCGCGCAGCATCGATGGGTCGCGTACGGCCTGGCGTTCGGCGGCGGCGGCGGCCTTGAGGAATCGCGGCGCTTGCGAGAGCCGCAGCCGGCCGATCGTCAGGGCGGCTGCCGGCTCCTTATCGTCCATCGGCGGCGGCGCGTCGTCCACGAGCCCGTGCAGCGGCGGGAACGCGCCGAAGATGTGCGTCGGCGCCAGCCGCGTATGCCAGCCGCCGCGCAGCGCCTGCGCGAGCGGGTGATCGCTGAGGAAGCGGTCGATCGCAGCGTCGTCGTCCCATGCCGCGATCAGGGCGAGGCGCCCCGGGTCGGGCCTGGGCAGCCGCTTTGCGCTCAGCGGCGAGGCGGCCGCGAGAACGCCGTAGCGCAGCCCTGGGCAGAGGTCGGACGGCGCTGCCCGGCGCAGCAGACGCAGTCCTGCGAGTTTGCCCATTTCGGCCAGATGGAATGAGGCGATCACTGGTGGCGGAATGGTCCGAGATACATGTTACCTTTGAGTATACCAAATGGTAACTACGGGTGGAGATGCAGCTGCGGCGGCGGTGGAAGCGGAGCGGGAAGCTTCGGCGAGGCAGGCCCGCCGCAGGCTGCCGGCAGTCGAGCGCCGCTCGCTGATCGAGCAGGCCGCGGCGCGGCTGTTCGCCGAGCGGGGGTACGAGACGACGACCGTCGAGGACATCTGTGCGACGGCGGGCGTGAGCAAGCCGATGCTCTACCGGCACTTCGAGTCCAAGCGGGATCTGTGCGCGAGGCTGCTCGAGCGACGGCGCGATCAGCTCGCGGCGGCGCCGCTGGGCACGTTCCTCGAGACCGAGGGGCCCGTGGAGCAGCGGCTGGAGGCGATGATCGATGCCTGGTTCGCGCACGTCGCCGAGCACCCGCACAGCTCCCGTGTGCTGTTCCAGGACATCACCGGCGATGCAGAGCTGAGAGATCTGCAGCGCGAGCTGCGCCGCCGCCAGCGCGCTGCCGACGTGGCGATGCTGCGCGAGTTCGCCCCCCCGCTGCCCGAGGCCGAGCTCGAACCGCTCGGCGAGGTGATCCGCAGCTCGCTCACCGGTTTGGCGCTGTGGTGGCTCGAGCGCCCCGGCGTGCCCCGCGCGGTGGTCGTGTCGGCGATGCTGCGGACGATGCGCGGGATGCTCGCTACGGGCTGACGCTCGTGGCCGTCCGGCCACCCCGAACGGCCTGCGACGCGTCGCAGCTTGCGTCAGAGGTTGATCGAAGCCATCCCGGCCTCGTCGTAGCGCTCGCCGGAGACGGCGGGCAGCTCGGCGTCGATCCGCGCGAGATCCTCCTCGCTCAGCTCGACCTCGACGGCGGCCGCGTTCTCTTCTAGGTAGTTCCTGCGCTTGGTGCCCGGAATCGGCACGAGGTCCTCACCCTGCGCGAGCACCCAGGCGATCGCGAGTTGAGCGGGGGTGCAGCCCTTCTCCTCGGCGATCTCGTGCACCTTTGCCGCGAGTTGCAGGTTGGACTCGAGGTTCTCGCCGGTGAAGCGCGGGCCTTTGCGGCGGAAGTCGCCCTCGTCGAGGTCCTCGGGCTTGGTGAAGCGGCCGGAGAGAAAGCCGCGACCGAGCGGCGAGTAGGGGACGAAGCCGATGCCGAGCTCGCGGCAGGTCGGCAGCACCTCGGCCTCGGGGTCGCGCGTCCACATCGAATACTCCGTTTGCACGGCCGTGATCGGATGCACCGCGTGCGCGCGGCGGATCGTCTCGGGCGCGGCCTCGGAGAGGCCGATGTGCAGGATCTTGCCCTGCTGCACGAGCTCGGCCATCGCGCCGACGGTCTCCTCGATCTCGATCTTCGGGTCGACGCGGTGCTGGTAGTAGAGGTCGATGTGGTCCGTTTTGAGTCGCTCGAGCGAGCCCTCGACCGAGCTGCGGACATGCTCGGCCGAGCCGTCGAGCGGACCGGTGCTCGACATGTCGCCCGGCGTCGCGCCGTCCATCCGCCGCGCGAACTTGGTCGCGATCACGTAGTCGTCGCGGCGTCCCTCGACCGCGCGCCCGACGAGTTCCTCGTTGGTCAGCGGTCCGTACAGCTGCGCGGTGTCGATGAAGTCGATGCCGAGCTCGAGCGCCCGCTGGATCGTGGCGATCCCCTCCGCTTCATCGGTGCTGCCGTAGAAGGCTGACATACCCATGCAGCCAAGTCCGATTGCGGAGACCTCGAGGTCCGCCAGTTTGCGCTTGTCCATCTCGTCCAGCCTTTCGTGGTGTTGACGTGCTTCGTCTCGCCCAACCTCTACCCGCCCACGCACGATATGACGGTGCGCGCGTCGTGCCCGCTCGATTCGCGGCCAGCCTCGGCGTGGCTCGGCGAGCGCGGTTGGATAGGGTCCGGCGTCGTGGAACGCACGCCGATAGCCGAGCTGGCGCAGAAGATCGACGAGCGCGTCAGGGTTCGCGGCTGGGTCAACGCGCTGCGCGACCAGAAGCGCGTGCAGTTCATCGTGCTGCGCGACGAAACGGGCATGGCTCAAGCGGTGCTGGCGAAGGGCGATCAGCCGAGTGAGCTGAACGAGCGGGTCTCGGCGCTCACGCCGGAGTCGGCGGTCACGCTCGTCGGCACGGTGAAGGCGGACGAGCGCGTGAACCTGGGCGGGCTCGAGCTGAAGCTCGAGGCGCTCGAGGTCGACTCGCTGGCCGAGCCGGAGGTGCCGATCGCGCCCGATTCCGCGCTCGACAAGCGGATCGACTGGCGCTACCTCGACCTGCGCCGTCCGGACCGCAAGCTGATCTTCGAGGTGCAGACGACGACCGAGCGCGCGATGCGCGAGTTCTGGGCGAAGGAAGACTTCATCGAGCTGCACTCGCCGAAGCTGACCGGTGCGGCCACGGAGTCGGGTGCGGAGCTGTTCAAACTCGAGTACTTCGAGCGCATGGCGACGCTCGCGCAGTCGCCGCAGTTCTACAAGCAGATGGCGATGGCGGCCGGGTTCGGCAAGGTCTTCGAGATCGGTCCCGTTTTCCGCGCCAACCCGTCGTTCACCTCGCGCCACGACACCGAGTTCACGAGCGTCGACACGGAGATCTCGTGGATCGACTCGCACGAGGACGTGATGTCCTTTCAGGAGCGCTGGCTCGCGCACACGCTCGCGGTGGTCAAGGACGTGCACGGCGAGCAGATCGCGCAGACATTCGACACGGCGCTCGTCGTGCCCGAGCTGCCGTTCCCACGGATCGCGCTCGAGGACGCCAAGGATCTGCTGCGCGAGGCCGGGCACGATGCCCCGCCGGCGGGGCACGACCTCGACCCGCCGAGCGAGCGGGCGCTCTCGGCGCTCGTCAAGGAGCGCCACGGCCACGAGTTCACGTTCGTCACCGACTACCCGACGTCGGTGCGGCCCTTCTACCACATGCGCTACGAGGATCGCCCGACTGTGACCAAGAGCTTCGACCTGCTGTGGCGCGGCATCGAGCTGACGACGGGGGCGCAGCGCGAGCACCGCCACGACAAGCTGCTCGCGCAGGCCGAGGAGAAGAAGGTCGACACCGAGGCGATCGGCTACTACCTCGACTTCTTCCGCTTCGGCGCGCCGCCGCACGGCGGCTTCGGCTTCGGCCTGACGCGTCTGTTGATGCAGATGCTCGGGCAGGAGAACGTGCGCGAGGTGACGTTCCTGTACCGCGGGCCGCATCGGCTCGAGCCCTAGCCGCAGCAGGCTCCTGCAGGCGGGGCATCCCGCTCGAGAGTGAGCGCCCCGGTGCGGCGTCAGCCCGCAACTAGCAGATAGTTCGGATGCCCGGCTTGAACCTCGCCGCATGCGGGTAGACACAACCTAAGTTCAAGCTGGACGAATGTTCTAGGGAGTTTACGGATGGCTCAGATCTTCAAGGTGCGCAAAGCTCGCTTCTTCTGCTTCGCCGTCGTTGTGGCGCTTCTGCTCGGAGGTGGAGAGGCCGCGCCCGTGTGGTCGTTGAGCCTGCCGCTGGAAACCCCGACGGTTCCGGTGCCGGCACCTCCGCCCGTCAAAACGCCGACGGTCCCGGTCAAAGTGCCGACCGTGCCGCCACCGCCACCGGTCAAAGTGCCGACGGTCCCGGTCAAAGTGCCGACGGTCCCGGTGAAAACGCCGACCGTTCCGGTCAAAGTGCCGACGGTCCCGGTGAAAACGCCCTCGGTCTCCGTCACAACGACGACCTCGCCCATCAAAACGACGACCTCGACGAAAGCCCCGTCGGTCTCGATCAAAGCTCCGCTGGTCTCGGCCAAAGCACCTTCGGTCAGCGCCGACACGCCGGTCGGCTCGGTGCACACGACGACCGGCACGGCCGGCACCCCGACGGTGTCGGTGAGCGGGCTCACGAGCCGTAACTCACGTTCGGGCGCGCCTTCGCGTGGCACGACGACGGGCAGCTCGACCTCCGGACCTTCGGGTCCAAGTTCGGGCGCGGGCACATCGGCTGGAAGCGGAGCGCCGGGTTCCTCCTCACCGCTCGGTACGTACGGCTCGCCCGGCGCCGGCTACGGCGAGATGCCGCCGATCGAAGGTGCGCCGGGCAAGCGCGCCCGCGCGCGTATCGCCCGCCGCGAGCATCTGCTCAAAGCTACGGTTGCGCGATTCCGGGGCTGCCTGGTTGCGCTGCCGGCAAGCAATCGCCAGCTGCTCGAACTGCGCACCGGATACGGTGACGCGCGACCGCTGAGCCCGCGCGCCACGGCCGCTCGCCTGCACGTCGGCGCGGCGCAGTTCGCGCATCTGGAAAAGCAGGCCGTGCACGAACTGAGCGACGCCGCCGCCACGCATGCCTGCGCGAGGACCGGCGAAGTCGTGGAAGCGGCCATGTCGCTGATCGGTGCGGGCTTGGGCGGACGCGCAGGGACGATCGGACAGACGGAGGTGGCGAGCTTCAGGGCTTCTCGGCCGCTCGCGTCGACCCCCGGTCCGACGCTCGTAGGTCGGATCCTCGGCACCGACGTCCCGCCGGTCGCCAGCGACCTGATCATCGTGTTGCTGCTGGGGATGCTGCTGGGCGGCACCGTCGTGCTGTTGATCGCCGACGCGGCCGGCCACGGTCCGCGCCACGAGCAATGGCGCAGGCGAGTGATCAACCGCCTGCGCGCGATGCGCTGAGCCTCGGCGCGACAGCTACGGTGGGGCTGTGGCCGACTGGGCCGACGTCAGGCGCATCGCGCTCGGGTTGCCGCAGACGAGCGAGCGCCTCTCGCGCGAGAAACGTCAGTGGCGCGTCAAGGACAAGCTGTTCGTGTGGGAGCGACCGCTGCGGCCCAAGGAAGCCGAGGAGCTCGGCGAGCGGGCGCCCGAGGGTCCCGTGCTCGGGGCTCGTGTCGAGCATCTGGGCGCCAAGCAGGCCCTGCTGGAGGATGACCCGAGCGTCTACTTCACGACATCGCACTTCGAGGGATACGCGGCGGTTCTCGTCCGCCTCGATCGGATCTCGCGGGAGGAGCTCGAGAAGTGATCGTCGAGGCTTGGCTGGCGCGAGCGCCGAAGCGGTTGGTGCAGGCTTTCCTCGCCGAGCGGAGGAGTTAGGCGCTAGGCAGGCGCCGATCCGACGAGCGCGACCCGGCGGGACGGCGTGATCTTCGTCAGTCCTGGAAAGCTTGGGCCAACAGCTCGTAGGAGCGCCGGCGCGCCTGGTGGTCGTAGAGGATGTTGACGGCGATGACCTCGCCGGCTCCGTATTTCGCGGCGACGTCCTCGAGCTCAGCGCGCACGCTGTCGGGCGTGCCGAGGACCGCGCGGCGCTGACCGCGCGACTGGCCGGAGGCGGGTGTGCGCTGCTCGTCGGCAAGGAACTCCAGTGCCTTCTCGGGCGGCGGCACGGCGATCAGTTCGCCGCGGCGGAGCATCGTGAAGGTCATGCGCCCACTGGCGGCCAGCCGCTGCGCCTGCTCGTCGGTCTCGGCGCAGATGACCCACACTGCAACGGCCGTTCGTGATCTCACGCCGGCTGGGTGTTCGTGTTCGGCGAAGCGTTCGCGGTAGAGCGCCGCGATCTCGACGCCGCCGGCGTTGATGAAGTCGGCGAAGGCATAGGGCATGCCGAGCTCAGCGGCCCAGATGGCGCTCTGCCGGGAGGAGCCGAGCAGCCACGGCTCAGGCGACTCGGGGCGCCCAGGCAGCGTCTTTGCGAGGCGCGCAAAGGGGTGATCGGCGGGCATCTGATCGTTGAGATAGGCGAGCAGCTCGGCGAGCTGCTGAGGGAAGTCGTCGGCGGCGGCCTGGCGGCGGTCGCGTTGCAACGCGAAGGTCGTCATCGGGTCGGTGCCGGCGGCGCGTCCGATGCCGAGGTCGATCCGACCGGGGAACAGCCCGGCGAGCAGGCTGAAGGTCTCGGCGACCTTGAACGGGCTGTAGTGGGGGAGCATCACACCGCCTGAGCCGACGCGAATGCGCGAGGTGGCGCTGGCGATCGGGCCGATCAAGGCCTCGGGGCTGGGTCCGGCGAGCATCGGGCCGCCGTGGTGCTCGGCGACCCAGTAGCGGTGGTAGCCGAGCTCGTCGCAGAGCCGGGCGAGGTCGATCGTGTTGCGCAGCGCCTGCGCGCCGCTCGAGCCCTCGGCGATGGGCGACTGGTCGAGCACGGAGAGCAGGAAGGGCGGCGACATCGACGCGCTGACCTTCTAGCAGGCCTCGGCCCGATCGCCTGTCGCGTCCGCACTCCCATCTAAGTTCAGAACATGCTCGTCAACGAGCTCACAGACGGCATCGAGATCGACCAGGTCCTGCTCGTGCGCCAGGCCGAGCGCCGGCAGCGTCGCGACGGCGGCGACTACCTGCGCCTGCAGCTGGGCGACCGCACGGGCGCGCTCGCGTGCATGATCTGGGAGGAGCTGGCTGAGGTCGAGCGGCTCGCGAAGGCGGGCACGCCGGTCCACGTGCGCGGGCGCTACAACGTTCACCCGCGCTTCGGGCCGCAGATCAACTTGCACGGATTGGAAGCGGCCGATCCGCAGACCTTTTCTCTCGATGATCTGATCGATGGACCG
This sequence comes from Solirubrobacteraceae bacterium, assembly GCA_035473995.1. Taxonomy (GTDB): domain Bacteria; phylum Actinomycetota; class Thermoleophilia; order Solirubrobacterales; family Solirubrobacteraceae; genus Palsa-744. The sequence goes on along the minus strand of DATINR010000047.1, from coordinate 6,023 downwards.
CTTCGTGGCGTGGAGCAGATGGAGCGCGAGATACGCGAGCTGCTGGGCACGGTTCAGGAGCCGCACCTGCTGTTGCTGCTGGAACGCGTGTTCGGCGAGGAGTCGGAGCTGTGGGCCGGCTACAGGGTGGCGCCGGCGGCGAAGTACTACCACCAGGCCTACGAGCACGGCCTCTTGGAGCACTGCCTGGGCGTGGCGCAGGCGGTCAGCGCGATCAGCGCGACGTTTCCGGGGATCGACCGCGACGTGGCGGTCACGGGAGCGCTGCTGCACGACATCGGCAAGCTCGAGGCCTACACGGATGACCCGCAGAACATCGAGCTGACGGACGCGGGCAAGCTGCAGGGCGAGATCGCGCTCGGCTACTACCGCATCCGCCGTGCGATCGAGGACATCGAGGGCTTTCCGCCGGAGCTCTCCCAGGCGGTGTGCCACATCATCCTCTCCCACCACGGCTCGCTCGAGCACGGCAGCCCGGTGCTCCCGTGCACGCGCGAGGCGACGCTGGTGCACATGATCGACAACCTCGGCGGGCGCCTGGGCAGCTTCGACCGGATCGAGAAGGAGCTGGCGCCGGGCGCCTGCTGGTCTGGCTTCGATCGCGCGATCGGCGGCAGCGCGTTCTTCGCGGAACGGGCAGCCGGAGATGCTGGGGAGGGCGTCGCCGGGCCCCCGTTGCGACAGGATCCGGCCTCCGAGCGGACGCCGCACGGGGCCGAGCCGGCGGAGCTCTCGGGGCCGGCGACCGAGGTCGGTGCACAGATCGCGCTGACCGACGAGCCGGCGCGCGAAGCGGCCTGAGGCCGAAAGTCCGCAAATAGCGGCTCGGCCTGTCGCTCGCGCGATAACCGTCTCCCCGCCAACTTCTATGGTGGAGCCTGAATGGCAAAGGACACCGAGAAGCTGATCCGCCAGCTGTCGCTGATCTCCTACCTGATGGCCGAGCGCCGGCCGGTCACGGCGCTGGAGATCCGTCGCGACGTGGAGGGCTACAGCGGCATGAACGAAGACGCCTTCGCACGTCGCTTCTACGCGGACCGCTCGGAGCTCGAATCGCTGCGCATCCAGCTGACGGTCGAGCGTCCGGCGGACGGGGCGGCAGAGCAGGAGAACTACTCGCTGCGCCCGGAGAACTTCCACCTCCCGCCGATCGCGTTCACGGACAAGGAGCTTGCGGCGCTGCAGACGGCGCTGAGCCTGCTCGACGGCGAATTCGCCTACGCGGAGCCGCTGCGCCTGGCGCTGCAGCAGATCACGTGGGGCCGCCCGAGCCCGCTGCGCGCGCCGGAGCAGCGCTCGGTCGCGCTCGGCATCACGGCTTCGGCCGGTGGACACGAGCTCTCGGCGCGTCTTGCGAAGGTGGAGACGGCGATCTTCCGCAACAAGACGATCCTGTTCGAGTACTACACGATGGAGCGCGACGAGGTGGGCCCGCGCCGCGTGGACCCCTACCACCTGCTGTTCCAGGGTGGGCAGTTCTACCTGCTGGGCTACTCGCACGAGCGCAAAGCGATCCGCGTGTTCCGCCTGACGCGGATCCGCGGCAAGGTCTCCTACGCGACGAAGGCGGAGCACGACTTCCGCCGCCCGGCGGACTTCGACCCGCGCGCGTACGCCAACCGCGCGGACTGGCAGCTCGGCGACGAGCAGGGGGTCGCGGAGGTGCTCATCTCCGAGCGCATCGCGTGGCAGGTAGAGCGCCACTTCGGCCACTACGGCGAGATTCGCGAGGCCGCAGGCATCGCGGGTGCGGCGAAGGGCGACAAGCTCTTCCTGACGAGCTACTCCAACCCGCGTGGGGTCGTCTCGTGGGTGCTCGGGCTGGGGGCGAACGCGACGCTCCAGGGTCCGCCGGAGCTGAGCAAAGAGCTGGCGAAGCGGCTGAAACTGCTGAAGGATCGTCACGGGCGCACGCTGCCGGGTGCCGACGCGAAGGCGACGGCGGCCGACGCCACGGCGCCCGCGCGCACGCGCGGGTCGGGTCGGCGCGCGGCGCTCGAGGAGGGAGAGGATGGCTCGGCGCGCCCGGATACGGCGATCCGCCCGGAGCGATTCGCGCGTCTGGTGACGCTGGCGAGCATCTTGATCCAGGCAGGACGGGCCGGGGAGCGCGTCTCGATCGCGGAGGTGCGCGAGCGCCTGCAGTTGAGCGAGGAGGAGCTGCACGAGGACGTCAACGTGCTCAACGTCGTCAACTTCGGTGGCGGCTCGTATGTTCTCTACGCCGAGATCGACGAGCAGGCGGGTGAGATCGAGGTCGACCCGGAGCCCTACAGCGACAACTTCGACCGCCCTGCGCGGCTGCTGCCGGTCGAGGCCAAGGCGCTGGTGGCGGCGATCGACCTGATCGGCGAGCACATCCCGGAGGGCTCGCTGGCGAGCGCCCGGGAGAAGATCGTGGCGGCGCTGGGTGAGGACCCGATGGAGCAGGGTCTGCAGGTGGCGAGCGCGGGCGGCGACGATGCGCTGCTGGCGCGCGAGATCTCGGAGGCGATCGTCGCCAACAAGCTGGTGGAGCTCGAGTACTTCAAGGAGAACGAGGACGATCTGGTCAAGCGCACGGTCGAGCCGTATGCGCTGACGAACGGACGCGAGGGCTGGTACGTGGCCTCGTTCGACCCGCAGCGCGACGGCATGCGCCACTTCCGGCTGGACCGGATCAAGCAGGTGACGGTCACCGATCGCACGTTCGAGCCGCGCGCGGAGGTCGACCCGGCGGCGGAGGTCGACGGCTGGCTGCGCACGGGCGAGGTCGAGGCATCGCGCACGGCCCGCGTGTGGGTGGCGCCCGAGCGGGCGCGGTGGGCGCGCGAGGCGCGCCGCGTGGTCGAGGAGCGCAGCGACGGCGCGGTGGTGGTCGAGCTGAGCTTCGCGGGCGTCGACTGGCTCGTGCGGGAGATCCTCAGAGAAGCGGGCGATGCGGCGGTGCTCGAACCGGCGGATGCGCGCAAGGCCGTGCGCGAGGCGACCCTGCGCGTGACGGAGGCGCAGGCCAAGCCGGTGCGCCGGCGCCCGGCGAGCAGAAAGAAGCTGCAACCCGCATAAAAGGTCGCGCAGGGGGGCATGACAGTCGTACATGAATCGGCGCGAGCAGATCAAGATGACGGCTGCGGAGGTGGCGAACTTCCTGGCGGAAGAGCGCACGGTGACGTGCGCAACGATCGGTCCGCGCGGCTGGCCGCACCTGATGCCGCTGTGGTATGTGCTGCGCGGACATTCAGCGGGCGAACCGGGCCCGCGCATCTGGTCGTGGACGTATGCGGCATCGCAGAAGGTGCGCAACATCGAACGCGATCCGCGGGTGACGCTGCAGGTGGAGGCGGGCGAGGACTACGCGCAGCTTCGCGGCGTGATGCTGGAGTGCGAGGTGGTGCTCCACCGGGAAGTGGCCGACGTCGTGCGCCTGGGTGCGGAGATCATGATCCGCAACGCCGTCCCGCGCGGCGAGGCGCCGCTGGAAGAGCTGCCGTCCGAGGCGCGCGACGTGGTCGCGGCGCAGGCGGGCAAACGCGTCGGCTTGGAGTTCGTCGAGCGGCGCCGCACGAGCTGGGATCACCGCAAGCTGGGCGGCGTCTACTGAGCGCCTGGGCCGAGCGCTCGGCCGGCGCTCGGACGGCATTCTCAGTGGGCCTGCGCTGGGCGAGTGCGCACACCGCTAGGCTGCTGCGCGAATGCAGCCGCTGAAGGGACTGATCCTCTCGGGGGGAAAGGGCACGCGTCTGCGTCCGATCACCCACACGAGCGCCAAGCAGCTCGTGCCGGTGGCGAACAAGCCGGTGCTGTTCTACGGCATCGAGGCGATGGCGCAGGCGGGCATCGAGGAGATCGGCATCATCGTCGCGCCGGAGACCGGACCGGAGATCGAACAGGTCGCGGGCGCCGGCGAGCGCTTCGGCGTGCGCATCACCTACATCCTGCAGGACGAGCCCCTCGGCCTGGCGCACGCGGTGTTGACCGCTGAGCGGTTCCTGGGCGACAGTCCGTTCGTGATGTACCTAGGCGACAACCTGCTGCAAGGCGGCATCGCCGATCTGGTGGCGGCCTTCCGCGAGCACGAACCGGATGCGCTGATCCTGCTGACGCCGGTACCGGACCCGGAGAACTACGGCGTCGCGGAGTTGGCGCCGGCTCCGGCGGGTGAGGTGGGGCGCGTGGTGCGGCTGGTCGAGAAGCCGTCGCAGCCGGCGACCGACCTGGCGCTCGTGGGCGTGTACATGTTCACGAGCCAGGTGCACGACGCGGCGCGCGCGATCGAGCCCTCGCCGCGCGGCGAGCTGGAGATCACCGACGCGATCCAGCACCTGGTCGACGGCGGCCTGCGCGTGGAGCCGCACATCGTGCGCGGGTGGTGGAAGGACACGGGCCGGCTCGAGGACATGCTCGAGGCCAATCGCCTGATTCTGGACAACCTGACCGAGCGGATCGACGGCGAGCTGATCGACTCGCGCGTGGACGGACGCGTCGTGATCGAGGCGGGCGCGCGGCTGGAGCGCACGACGGTGCGCGGTCCGGCGATCATCGGCGCCGACGCGCGTCTGACGGACTGCTACGTGGGCCCCTACACGGCGATCGGCGAGCGTTGCGAGGTGACGAGCTCCGAGGTCGAGCACTCGATCCTGCTGGCGGGCTGCACGGTCTCAGACCTGGACGGTCGCATGGAGTCCTCGCTGCTGGGTCGCAACGTGACCGTTCGCCGCGGCGAACGCCAGCCGCGTGCCTACCGCTTCATGGTGGGGGACAACTCCGACATATCCATCCTGTGAAGGAGGTCGGCATCCAGCCTCTTAGGTCGTGTCGCGCTCCGCTCTATGCGTGCGGGAAACCGCTTCGCGCGCCACGACATGTCACGGAGGCGGGCCATCCGGGGCCGCCGGCGGCTCGGTCATGAGGATCCTCGTAACGGGTGCGCTCGGCATGCTCGGCCGCGATGTGGTGCGCGCGGGAGAGCGGGCTGGTCACGAGCTGGTCGAGGTTGATCTGCCGGAGCTCGACATCACCGACGAGCAGATGGTCGAGCGCCTGCTGGCACGCCTGCTGGACGAGGAGGGTGGGCTCGACGCCGTGGTCAACTGCGCGGCGTGGACGGACGTGGACGGCGCGGAGAGCAAGCACGAGCAGGCGCGGGCGGTGAACGCGACGGGCGCCGGAATCCTTGCGCGCGCGGCGGCGCGCGCGGAGTTGCCGCTGCTGCACCTCTCGACCGACTACGTGTTCGACGGTGTCGCGCCGCTCGACGGCGAGGGCCGGCCGCGGCCGTATGTCGAGTCTGACCCGACCGGCCCGCGCTCGGTTTACGGCTCGACCAAGCTCGAAGGCGAGCGCGAGGTGCTGGCGGCCTCGCCGCAGCACACGGTCGTGCGCACGGCGTGGCTGTATGGAGTGGACGGCAAGAACTTCGTCGAGACGATGCTGGGGCTTGCGGGCGAGCGCGAGGCGGTCCAGGTCGTCACCGACCAGATCGGCTCGCCGACGTGGTCGGGGCACCTCGCCCCGGCGATCCTCGGGTTGCTCGAGCGCGCCGTCCGCGGGCTCGTGCACATGACGGGCGCCGGCGAGGTCTCGTGGAACGGCTTCGCCGCGGAGATCTTCCGCCAGGCTGAGGTGGACTGCCGCGTGGAGCCGGCGAGCAGCGAGCAGATGGCCCTTCCGGCGCCCCGCCCGGCCTGGTCGGCGCTCGCCTCCGAGCGCGACGACGTGCTGCCGATGCCCGACTGGCGCGAAGGGCTGGCGGGGTATCTCGCGGCTCGGGCTGGGATGATTAGGACATGAAACTGCTCGTCTGCGGCGGCGCGGGCTTCATCGGCTCGACGTTCGTGCGCCAGCGTCTGTTGGAGCACGGCGACGAGGTGACGGTGCTCGACAAGCTGACCTATGCTGGGCGCGAGGAGAACTTCCACGACTTCGCAGAGCACCCGGCGTTCGGCTTCGAGCGAGGCGCGATCGAGGATCCGGCGGCCGTGGCGAAGGCGATCGAGGCGGCGGCACCGGAGGCGATCGTCAACTTCGCGGCCGAGACCCACGTC
>DATINR010000046.1:0-34088 GCA_035473995.1 Solirubrobacteraceae bacterium | reverse complement strand
GTTTCCTCTTCGGAGATCCCGAGCACGCTCCACGTGGCGGGACCGACGACGCCGTCGACGCTCAGCCCGTGGCGGGCCTGCAGGCGCTTGACGGCGGACTCGGTTTCGGGGCCGAACACGCCGTCGGACGGCAGGTCGAGCGCGCTCTGCAGACGCGAGACGGCGTCGCCTGAGCCTTCGCCTTCTTCGGAGGGCGTGAAGTTGACGGCGTCGCGGCGCACGCCCGAGGAGGCGGCGTGCGCGGAGGAGTGCCCGCGCAGCGCGGCGATCGTCGCAGGGCCGACGATCCCGTCGACGGCGAGCCCGTGCGCGGACTGGAAGCTGCGCACGGCTTCTTCGGTTTCGGGGCCGTAGACGCCGTCGGCGGAGATGCCGAGCGCTTCCTGCAGCATTTCGACCTGGCGACCCTGGCTTTCGGAGGTGATCGCGATCGTGTGTTCGGTCGTCGTGGCCGGTTCTGAGCCGGTCGAGGCGACGGCGGTGCCGGCGCTGGCGAGGCTCGCCGTGGGCCCGGCGCTGAGCGCGGCGAGCGCGCCGAGCGAGAGCCGTTTGGCGCGCGAGCCGCCGGGCACGAAGCGGATCTCCTCGGCGCGGCGGCGCGCGCGTGAGCGACCGAGCGAGAGCTCCCAGGGTTCGCTGGCGGCGAGATCGCGGCGCTCGCGCTCGTCCTTCAGCAGCGCGCCGAGGCCGAACGGGTCGAACGAGCGACGATCGCTCGCGAATCGCGGGTTGGCGCTGCGCTTGCGAGCACGACCTGCCCGCTCGCGACGTGCGCGCGAGCGCTCGAGCGAAGCGTCCCAGGGGGCGACCACAGCAAGATCACGTACGAATCCCGGCATGCAAAGGCGTCCTTTCTCAAACATTGCTTTGCGCCTACGGGGTTAGCTGTCGGGCTCGCGTGATTTACGCTACGCCACTGTTGTGGCGATTCGCCCCCGCAGCCTCTCGGCTGCATTGGGTCCCCCGCTCCCTGGCCCCATGGGGACAAGGATTCGGCACGAACGCGCTGCAAAGTAGCATGTTTTTCTGCAAGTTGCGTCGCATGTGGAGGTTTGCACAGGTTCTTGCCGACGGGCCGGCGGCGCTCAGCGGCGCGCAGCCGCGCGCGCGTCGATAAGCTCGCTCGCCGATGCATCGCGCCGGCTCGAACCCTCGCCTGCTGCTCTCGCTGCTCGCCTTCGTCGTGTTCGCGGGCGGCGCCTTGCTCGGCTCCGGCTGCGGCTCGTCGGGCTCCTCCAAGCAGCAGACGACGGCGAGCACGACGAGCGCGGCGAAGGTCGCCTACAAGGCCGAAGCGGTGCTCACGCCGGCGACGGCGGAGCCGCCGCTGAAGCTGCGCAACTACCTGGGCCAGCCGGTCAACATCGACCAGTATCGCGGCAAGCCGGTGCTGATCACGTTCGTCTACACGCACTGCCCGGACGTGTGCCCGCTGATGATCTCGAACCTGCGCGTGGCGCAGAACCTGATGGGCGCGACCGGCCCGCAGAAGACGCAGGTGATCGCGGTCTCGGTCGATTCCAAGGGCGACACGCGCAAGTCGGTGACGGCGTTCCTCAAGCAGCACGAGATGACGGGGCGGATGCAGTACCTGATCGGCAGCCGGCAGGAACTGGCGCGCGTGTGGAAGGCGTGGGGGGTGGGCTCCGAACGCGACGCGAAGAACCCGGACTTCGTCGAGCACTCGGGCCTGGTCTACGGGATCACGGCGTCGGGCAAGCGCGCGGTGCTCTACTCGGCGAGCTTCAAGCCGGCGGCGATCGTGCACGACGTGCCGCTGCTGGCGTCCAACTGAGCGTCCCACGCTGATGGGCCGGCGCCGGCTGCTCGCGATCTCGACCCTGGCGGCGCTGGCCGTGGCGGCGCTGCTCGTGTTCGGGCTCTCCTCGAGCGGCTCGGGGCCGGTCGGGCGCGCGGCGCCGCAACTGCCGCGCGAACGGCTGGCGGGACCGGCGACGACGCTGCACGACGCGCTCGCGAGCGCCCACGGGCGCGCGACGCTGATCACGTTCTGGGCGAGCTGGTGCGGGCCGTGCACGCGCGAGGCGGGCGCGCTCGAGCGCTTCTCGCGCAGCCCGTCGGGCAAGGGCCGACTGATCGGCGTGGACTGGAGCGACGGCCTGTCGGGCGCGCGCGCGTTCGTGGCCAAGCACGGCTGGACGTTCCCGGTGCTGCGCGACGCGGAAGGCACGGTCGGCAACGACTACCGCCTGACGGGGTTGCCGACGACGTTCGTGCTCGACGGCGACGGGCGGATCCGCTCGGAGCTGCGCGGCCCGCAGACGCAGGCGACGCTGGCGCGGGCAATGGCCGGCGTCAAGCGCTCCTAGCTCGCCATGGCGGACACGCTGCAAGCGGTGCTGTTCGACCTCGACGGCACGCTGATGGATCACGACGCGGCGCGTGTGACGGGCCTCGCGGCGCACCTCGCGCAGTGGCTGGGAGACGTGGAGGCGAGCGAGCTGGCGCGGCTGGACGAGCAGTGGCGCCGGCTCGAGGCGCGCCACTACGACGAATACGCGGCGGGCCGCTGCTCGATGCAGGAGCAGCGCCGCCGCCGCGTGCGCGGCATGCACGAGGCGCTCGGGCGCGCGCTGGACTCGGACGAGGCGGCGGACGAGTGGTTCGCGGCCTACCTCGAGCACTACCGCGCGGCGTGGCGGGCGTTCGAGGACGCGATCCCGGCGCTCGACGCGCTCGTGGCGGCGAACCCGGAGATCAGGCTGGCGGTGGTGACGAACGGCGAGGGCGAGCCGCAGCGGGCGAAGCTCGCGGCGATCGGCCTCGCGGAGCGCTTCCCGCTGGTCGTCGCGTCGGGCGAGGTGGGGACGGCGAAGCCGGATCCGGCGATCTTCGCGCTGGCATGCGAGCGGCTCGGCGTGAAGCGTGCGCACGCAGCGCACGTCGGCGACCGGCTCGACCTCGACGCGCAGGGCGCCGCGGCTGCCGGGCTGCGAGGCGTCTGGCTCGACCGCCCGGGTGCGAGCGCGTCTGCGCGGGCACCGGCGCAGGCCACGGGCATCGCGACGATCTCGACGCTGCACGAGCTTTCGACGGCGCTCGGCGCCTGAGCGTGGCGTGTCCCTCGGCAGCTTCGGTCCCCGGCCGGCCGACGATCGCTGCATTGGACCGGCCGTCGCTTCTCGGCGACCGATCGTGAATCTAGGATCGCGTGCGTATCGGCACGAGCGACATGCACGCGGGCAACGCTCCTCGGAGGAGCCCTGTGCGCGCTGCTCGCAGCGCCGGCGCAGGCGCCGCTGGCACCCGAATCGGCGGTGGCCGGAAGCGCCAACGGGACCGGCTCGGCGCCGGCGAGCCCGAAGCCGAGCGTGCACCGGGCGGTGTACCCGTCGTCCACGCGCGTGCGCCGCGCCCAGCGCTACATCGCAAGACGGTCGGGGCGCAAGGCGTTCGCGGTGCTCGACGACGACGGCCGGCTAAAGGGCTTCGAGCTGCACAGCCGCTTTCACTCGGCGAGCGTGGTCAAGTCGATGCTGCTCGTCGCCTACCTGCGCAAGCTCGCGCGCGAGCACGGCTCGCTCGATCAGGGTAGCCGGGGACTGCTCTATCCGATGATCCACTCCTCGGACAACGACGCGGCCTCGGCGGTGCTGGCGATCGTCGGCGAGCAGGCGCTCGATCGGGTGGCGCGCGACGCGCACATGCGCGACTACGAGCCGGGCGGCGGTACGTGGGGCTTCACGGAGGTCTCGGCGGCCGATCTGGCACGCTTCTTCTTCCACCTGGACGGGCTGATCCCGCGGCGCTTCGACGACTACGCGCGCTGGCTGCTCTCGAGCATCGAAGCAAGCGAGAGCTGGGGCATCCCGGCGGTGGCGCGCCCGGAGTTCCACGTCTACTTCAAGGGCGGCTGGCTGCCGGAATCGGAGGGCCTCGTCAACCAGGCGGCTCGCCTGGAGCGCCCGGGCATCGTCTTCTCGCTGGCGGTGCTGAGCACGCACGACCCGTCGATGAGCTATGGCGAGCAAACGATCGAAGGCGTCACGCGCAGGCTGCTCGGCCGCGCGCGGTAGCTCGACACGGGCGCAGGGGAGAGGAGTTGGAGCCCGCCCGGGAGCGGGCGGGCTCTGAGATGACTGACGGGCGTCGTGCTCTAGGCTTTGCGCATGTGCAGAAACATCAGAACGCTCCACAACTTCGAGCCCCCGGCGGACGAGCGCGAGGTCAACGACGCGGCGCTGCAGTACGTGCGCAAGATCAGCGGCACGACGAAGCCATCGCAGGCCAACGCGGAGGTCTTCGAGCGCGCGGTGCAGGAGGTGGCCGAGGCCACGCGGCGCCTGCTCGACGGGCTCGTGACGGCGGCGCCGCCAAAAGACCGCGAGGTCGAGGCGGCCAAGCGGCGCGCGCGGGCAGCCGAGCGCTACGCGGCATAGCCGCCGGCTCGGCGAAGACGCGGCACAGCCGTCGCGCAGCTCGACGCTGCCCGCCACCGGCCGAGGCTCAGCGCACGAGCGGGCGGATCGCCTCGACGCCGGCCGGCTCGGCCGGCAGGTCGGCGAGCGTGGCGGCGACCTCGGCGGCGAGCGAGATCGTCGTCTCGGGCGTCTCGCTCAGCCAGCGCGCGAGCCAGCGGCAGGCCCACACGTCGTAGTCGCTGCCCTGCTCGGCGACGAGCGCGACGAGTCGCAGCGCGAGCGCCAGCCCGATCGGCCGGCGCTCGCGCGCGATGTCCTTGGCGATGCCGATCGCGATGTCCAGTTCGCGACGCTCGAGCGCCGCTTCGAGCTCGCGCGTGGGGCGATAAGGGCCGACTCCCATCATACGAACGTATGTTCGCATAAGAGTCAAGCCGGTTTATAAGTGTCAAATATTGGACCGGCAAGGCCGGGAGCTCCAAGGGGCATGCGCCAGCGCCGTGAGGCCCGCCGCAGCGGGGCCTTGCAAGGAGGGCACGGCACGCGGCTCCGCGGCCCCGCAGGACCCCGAAGCCGCGTATCCCTGTTTCCGACTAGATGCCGATCGCGCGCCGCACGTGCGAGCGAATCGCGACGCGGTACAGCACGTCGGCCAGCAGCGCGGCGACCGTCACCTGACGCATGCTCACCTGGCGAGCCTGGCTCGCCGTCCCCGTTGCCCTGCGCGGCCAGTGCGGCGCCGCCGAGCGCGCTTTCCCCATTGTCATCCCTGACTTCCTCTCCCCGCGCCCGGCTCCCACGCCGGGCGATTTTGTCTCCCAGGCGGAGTGTAGATACGGAGCGCTTGCTGTCAAGCCGTGAACGCGGGCATCCGGCGGGGTGCCGCCGGGGCCGACCGTACGATCGGCCGGGTGAACGCGATCGAGTGGTGCGAGCGATGCCTGTCCGAAGCGCCCGCTGAGTCCTCGCCCGAGTACGCCGAATGGCTCGTGCTGAGCACGCCCTGCGGCGAGTACCTCGGGATCGTCTGCGCCGGCTGCATCGCCGAGCCGGAGCTGCTCGCGCTGGAACTCGAAGACGCGCTGCTCGCCGCTGCTTGAGCAACCCCGGCGCGGGTAGCTGAAGGCCTGCCGATGAGCATGCCGCCCGAAAGCCATCTCGAAATCATCAAAAAGAAGAAGACCGGTCGCGCCCTTCTCCCCGGACGATGACGCTCGCGATCCTCGACATCGACGGCACGCTCGTCGACACCAACTACCAGCACGCGCTCGCCTGGTACCGCGCCTTTCGCAAGCACGGCCTCGTGCTGCCGATCTGGCGGATCCACCGCCACATCGGCATGGGCGGCGACCAGCTGCTGCCGGCGCTGAGCGACGAGGACTTCGAGCGCGAGCACGGCGAGGATGTGCGCGAGGACGAGAAGGATCTCTACATGGAGATGATCGGCGAAGTCGAGCCGATGCGCGACGCGCGCAGGCTGATCGAGGAGATCAAGCGGCGCGGGCACACGGCCGTGCTCGCCTCATCGGCCAAGGACGAGGAGGTCGAGCACTACCTCGAGCTGCTCGACGCGCGCTCGCTCGCCGACGGCTGGACGAGCTCGGCCGACGTGCAGTCGACCAAGCCCGAGCCCGATCTCGTCCACGCCGCGCTGCAGAAGGCCGGCGCCGATGCCGGCGATGCCGTGATGATCGGCGACACGCCTTACGACGTCGAGGCCGCCAAGCGCGCCGGCGTGCCGACCATCGCCGTGCTCACCGGCGGCTTCTCCGAGGTCGAGCTGCGCGAGGCCGGGGCCGTCGCGGTATCGAGAGCGTCGCCGAGCTGCGGGACCGGCTGGCCGAGACGGTGCTCGTCTGAGCCCCATTGCTAGCCGTGGCAGTCGGTGGCGACGCTCAGCGCCGCGCAGACTTCGCGCATGCGCTCGTCACCGAGTTGCCCGAGTCGCTCTACGAGCACAGCGATCGAAACGCTCTCGACCGAATCCAGATTGAGGACACATCGTCGCGGGACCGGATCTGTCCCCGGCTCCAGGGCGACCTCGCTCGGCAGACCGCGGATCGTGCTTGTGCAGGGGGCGATCAACGTGCGCCTCAGTCGCGGAATTGCCGCGTCGCGCGAGAGCACCGTCACCGGCCGCCGGCCGATCTCGGGCAGCTCGCACCACCACACCTCTCCCCGTGTGGGAAGAGGCTCCACGCTCACGACGCTGCAGCTGCCTCTCGAAACGATGCCAGGTCGCCCCAAGCGTCGGCGTCGCTGAGCGGACGCTCCTCATAAGTGGCGTAGGCGGCGTCGATCTCAGCGGCTCGATGCTGGCGTAGGAGCGCCGTGAGAGCTTGGTCGAGGAGGGCGGAGTCCGGCAGGGTCGAAAGTGCTCGGCGGGCATCCGTCAGCAGTAGTTCGTCCACTGTTGTACTGACTCGCGTTCGTGCCATGCCACGATTATGCCATAGATATGCTTTTGCCGGGCCAAATCGCTTCGGCGGCATCCGGCGGTCCGGCCCCCGTGGCCTTACTCGTCAGGCGTATCCGCCGGCGCAGCGGCGCGCGCCCGCTCGGCCTCGCTGCGCGCCTCCTCGGCCTCGCGATTCTTCAGCACGGCCTCGCCCTCGGCGTCCTGGGCGGCGTCCTTGGCCTCATCTGCGGCGGCTGCGCGAGCGCGGGCTTCCTCGTCGAGGCTCTGCGAGCGTTCCTGCGCCTCGAGCGCCACACGCCGTCGCTCGGCGATCGAGCCGGCGCTCTCGTAGTCGCCCCGCGCCACCGAGATGCCGTACACCTCGGCCAGGCGCTGCGCCGTGGCCTCGTCGAGCATGTCGTCGGCCTCCACGTCGGACGCCGCGTCGAGCTGCGCCGCCGAGTAGTCCAGGCGCACGTGGTCGCGACCGACCGTCGCGCCCCGCAGCGGCGCCAGGCGCGAGCGGCGACCCAGCAGGCCGCTCTTGATCCGCGCGAACACCGCCTCGCCCTGGCCGTCGCTCGCGTAATACACCTCCTCGAGCTTGCCCGCCCGCTCGCCGTCGCGGTCGAGCACCTCCCGTCCGATCCACTCCTCGATCTGCTCTACGCTCGGCATGTGACGAGACTACCCCTCCGCGGCTGCCCATGCCCCGGCCCGAGTCGACGACACCCTGAGCGGTTGTCCGCGCCGGAGCGGGGTAGTGGGGAGGCATGAGACGTGCAAGCTCGAGCGCCCCGCTGACACGAGCCGATCTCGTCGTGCTCTGGGGCGGGCTGGCGTGCCTGCTCGTCGGGATCCTGCTGCTCGCGCTCGCCGGGAGCTTCGCGGTGACGCTCGTGGCGATCTGCCTGCTCGGGCTGGCCGGCATCGCGATCGTCTCGCTCCTGTTCCTGCTCGTCGGCGAGAGCGAAGATCGCGACTACGGCAAGCGCCTGCGATGAGCCACGCGCCGGGGCTGGGTCGCTCGCGCAGCTAGCGGCTCTTCAGCGTCCCCGGCACGCTCGGCTGCGGCGGCGCCGGCACGTCTGGCCCTGGAACGGGCGGGCGCGGGTCCGGTCGCGGCACGGGAGGGCTCGGGTCCGGGCCCGGCGCCGGTCCGGGCGGTGAAGGGGCCGGCGGGGTCGGGTCGGGAGCCGGGGGAGCGGGGGTCCGCATGTAGCGCATGTACCTAGACTTCACTGCCTCGCGTCGGGCGAGGCCTCCCAGAAGTCCTCGAGCTTCGTCGCGTCCTGGTGCTCGACCTTGCGCGAGATCGCCCACAGCTCGACCGGCTCGTCGCCCTCGTTGCGGTGCGAGCGCGGCGTGCGGCTGGCAACGCGCACCGCTGCGGGGGCGCTCACCTTGCGAACGTCCTCGCCGAAGCGCATCGTCAAGGTGCCGTGCGTGAGCAGGTAGAGCTCCTCGATCTCCTCGTGGAAGTGTCCCGTGCCCTGTTCGAAGTCGGAATGCGGCGGCACGCGGATCAGCGTGACGGCGACCTGCTCGCATCCGAGCGCGTCGGTCAGCCGGCGGAACTCTCCGCGCACCTCGTCGTCGCCCGCGTAGTGGTCCGCGACCTCGTCGGGGTCGACGATCGCGTAGTCGGTGGTGGTCTTGCCGGTGGGTCGATCGTCCATCTCGTCTCCTCTACCCGCTCAGAGCAACTCGACGCGATCGCCGACACGCACGACGCCGGGCCGCACGACCTCGCCGTACACGCCGAACGGCAACGGCTCGGTCGTATCGAGGCCCGACCTGAACGAGCGCAGCAGATCGAGCGTGGGCAGGTCGACGGCGCCGCTCTCGGGGTGCCTGCTCGTGACGATGCAGCGCCCGACGTTGCCGTGCAGGCGAATGCTCGCCTCGCCGATGCGCAGCTCGCGCCCGAGCCATCCGTCCTCTGCGAACGGCTCCACGCCGTCCAGCTCGATCGTCATGCGAAAGCGCCGCGCGTCGACCGACTCCTGCTCCGCCACCAGCGCGAGCACGGCGAGCGAGCCGCGCGAGCTCAGGCTCACGCCGCCTTCCGCGCCGCGGTCGATCGCAGAGCTGCCGTCGCCGGCCTGCACGATCCGCAGCTGCTCGCCTGCGTGCTCGGACAGCGCCGCCGAGAACGGCCCGCGCAGCAGGCGCGCCGCGCGCGGCTCGCTGTGGAACCGCGTCTGCAGCTCCTCGCCGAGCTCGATCGCGCCCGACACCTCTGTGCCGTCGGGGAAGCGCAGCGTCAGGCGTTCAACCGTGCCGTCGTCTCGCTCGCCCGCGTCGACCTCGGCGACGATCTCGTTGAGCGCGCCAGAGTGCTTGCCGTTGACCATCCAGCCGCGCTCCTCGACGAGGTAGAAGCGCCGGTCGCCACGGGCGCCGCCGGGCTCGAACACGAGCTGCTCGACGCCCGCGATGCGCAGGCCCTTGACGGGAGCGATGCCGAGCGCCGTGACGCGGGCATCCTCGCTCGTCACCGGCGCCGTCAATGCCCTGCCGGGCGCCCGGCGATCAGCGCGAGTGCATGCACCAGCGGTCCGGCAAGCGCCTCGCCGGCCTGATCGATGCTCGCGGGGCTGCCGGGGAAGTTGACGATCAGCGTCGCGCCGCGCGTCCCGGCGACGGCGCGCGAGAGCATCCAGTTGGGCGTGTGCGGGCGCGATGCATCGCGCATCGCCTCGGCGATCCCGGGCGCCTCGCGCTCGATCACGGCGCTCGTGGCCTCGGGCGTGACGTCGCTCGGCGAGAGCCCGGTGCCGCCGCTGGTCAGGATCAGCGCGCAGCGCTCGGCGTCGGCCCAGTGGCGCAGCCGATCGGCGATCAGCGCGCGGTCGTCGGCGATCAGATCGCGCCCGGCGAGCTCGAGGCCGAGCCGCTCCACGAGCGCGGCAAGGCGCGGGCCGGACTCGTCGCCGCTCGTGCCTGGGCCCGCATCGTCGCTGCGGTCGGCTCGCGCGGCCTTGGAGCTGCTGATCGTGATGATCGCGGCGCGCTCCGGCACTCAGGCGTCCTCGGGCGTGTCCCGGGCGTCCTCGTCGCGCCGCCAGTCGCTGCGCCCGCCGGTCTTCTCGAGCAGCACGACCTGCTCGATCTCGACGCCGCGCTCGATCCCCTTGACCATGTCGTAGACGGTCAGCGCGGCGACTGCGCATGCGGTCATCGCCTCCATCTCGACGCCGGTGCGATCGACGGCGTGCACCTCGCCGATCAGCTCGACGAGGCCGTCGTTCGCGTCGACGATCGCCTGCACGTCGATGAACGTCAGCGTGATCGGATGGGCGAGCGGGATCAGAAGCCCGGTCTGCTTGGCGGCCTGGATCCCGGCGAGCCGCGCCGTCGTCAAGACGTCGCCCTTCGGCGCATCGCCGCGGGCGACGGCGCTTGCGGTCTGCGGCGACATGCGCACGCGCGCACGGGCACGCGCCACGCGCTCGCGCGGATCCTTGGCGCCGACGTCGACCATCCGCGCGCGACCCTGCTCGTCGAGGTGGGTCAGGCCTTCGTCGCTCATCGTGCAGTTGCTCCCGGCGCGCTCGCGCCCGGCGCGGGCGTCCCGGCGATACGTTGCCGGCTGCCGTCGGCCGACACCTCGACCTTCCAGATCGGCGCCTCGGCCTTGATCCGGTCGATCGCCTCGCGCGCGCCGGCGAAGGCTTCGTCGCGATGCGCGGCGGAGACGGCGACGACGACGCTCGGCTCGCCTAGCGCGACGGAGCCGGTGCGATGCTCGGCCGCTGCGGCGCAGAGCCCGTGGACGGCGACGCAGTCGGCGAGGATCGCGGCGATCCGCTCGCGCGCCATCTCGGTATAGGCCTCGTACTCGAGGCGGCTGACCTCGCGGGTGACGCCCTGGAAGGCGACGATCGCGCCGGCGCACGGATCGGCGACGATCGCGCTGAGGCGCTCGACGCTCGGCGCCTGTTCGCCGACGGCGACGTGGACGCGCGGCTCCGCGTCGGTGACGTCCGCTGTCTCATCGCCGCCGCTCAGCGGAGGAATCAGCGCGAGCTCGTCGCCGGGCGCGAGGCGCGTGTCGGGCTGGGCGTAGTCACGGTTGACGGCCAGCTGCACCGGCAGGCGCGCGAGCAGCTCGCCGAGCGCAGGATCGTCGCGCAGGGCGCTGAGCGCGTCGGCGACGGTTGCGCCGTCGGGGAGCCGCAGCTGCAGGCGCTCGCTGCCGGCGCGCTCGCGCAGCAGCGAGAACAGGCGCACGCTGACGGCCATGCCCGTGCCGACGGTCATCGCGGCTCCGGCGAGCTGCCGACGGGGCTCGCGGACGGCGTGGCGCCGAGCCCGGGCGCGGCGCCGGGCAGCAGCTCGACCTCGACGCGCGTGCCTGCTGCGACGCGGGCGCTCCCGGCGGGCAGGATCGCGAGCGCGTCGGCGCCGAGCATCGAGGTGAGCACGTGCGAGCCCTGCGCGCCGGTCGGCTCGGCCTCCCAGCCGTGCGGGCCGAGCAGCAGGCGGCAGCGCACGGCGTGCGCGCGGCCCGGCGCCTTCTCACAGTCGCTGCGCAGCGTCGCGACGGTCCGTCGCCGCGGCTCAGCGGCGCCGCTCAGCGCGCGCACGGCGGGGGCGACGAACAGGCAGAACGTGACGATCGCGGAGACGGGGTTGCCGGGCAGGCCGAACACGAGCATCCGCCCGCGCGTGGCGAACAGCGTCGGCTTGCCGGGCTTCAGCGCGACGCCCCAGAAGCGCTCCTCCACGCCGAGCTCGGCGAGCGCGCTGCGCACGTGGTCGTGCTCGCCGACGGACACGCCGCCGCACAGCACGAGCACATCGGCGCGCTCGAGCGCGGCGGCGATCGCCTCGCGCGTGGCGTCTGCGTCGTCGCCCACGGATGCGCCCGACGGGCCCGCGAGCAACTCGGCGCCGCTCTGCTCGGCGAGCGCGCCGACGGAGTAGGCGTTGGAGTTGTAGATCGCGCCGGCGGCGAGCGGGTGTCCCGGCTCGACGAGCTCGTCGCCGGTGGTGATCACGGCGAGGCGCGGTCGGCGCCCGCAGATCGCCTCGGCTCGTCCGAGCGAGGCGAGCACGCCGAGCTCCGC
The DNA here is from genome assembly GCA_035473995.1 of Solirubrobacteraceae bacterium. Taxonomy (GTDB): domain Bacteria; phylum Actinomycetota; class Thermoleophilia; order Solirubrobacterales; family Solirubrobacteraceae; genus Palsa-744. Next base: position 22,233 of record DATINR010000046.1, on the reverse strand, counting down.
GGCCCCGAGCGCGGCGCCGGCGCCGAGCACGAGCTCCCCGGCACGGACGTCGTCGCCGGCGAAGCGCACGTTGGCCTGACTGTGGGGGGCGGCGAGGATCTCGACGCGCCCGTTCTCACGCCGCGTCTGCTCGACGGGAACGACGGCGTCGGCGCCGGCGGGCATGGCGGCGCCGGTCGAGATGGCGATCGCCTCGCCGCTGGCGAGCGGGCGCGAGGCGGGGCTCCCTGCGCGCGACTCGCCGACGACGCTCAGCTCGATCGGCCGCTCGGCGCTGGCGTCGCGTACGTCGAGGCAGCGCAGCGCGAAGCCGTCCATCGCGGAGTTGTCGAAGCCGGGCACGGCACGGTCGCTGCGCACGTCCTCGGCGAGCACGCGCCCGAGCGCGTCGGCGAGTGCGACGGGCTCGCTTGCCAGCGCCTGCACGCAGCCGAGCACGGTTCGCCGGGCCTCGTCGAGCTCGATCAGGGCAGACGCCATGGCCAGAGCGTAGCCCCACCCAGCCAGGGGTATCGTGATCGTGATGGGCACGATCGCCGACCGCCTGGAGCGCCCGCTGCGCGACCTGCGCATCTCGGTCACCGATCGCTGCAACCTCCGCTGTGGCTACTGCATGCCGCGAGAGGTCTTCGGCAGGGACTTCGCGTTCCTCGATCGCTCGGAGCTTCTCTCTTTTGAGGAGATAGAGAGGATCGCGCGGCTGGCGGCCGGGGAGGGCGTGCGAAAGATCCGCCTGACCGGGGGCGAGCCGCTGTTGCGGCGCGATCTGCCTCGACTGGTCGAGATGCTGGCGCGGATCGAGGGGGTCGAGGACCTCGCGCTGACGACCAACGGAACGGCGCTGGGCGTGCACGCGCAGGCGCTCGCCGACGCGGGCCTCGGTCGCGTCACGGTCAGCCTCGACGCGCTCGAGCAGCAGGCGTTCTCCTCGATGAGCGACACGCGCGTGCCGGTCGCCCGCGTGCTCGCGGGAATCGACGCGGCGCAGGCCGCCGGCCTGCGCCCGGTGAAGGTCAACATGGTCGTGCGCCGCGGCGTCAACGACCACTGCGTGACGGCGATGGCCGAGCACTTCCGCGGGCGGGAGCAGGTGCTGCGCTTGATCGAGTACATGGACGTGGGCGAGTCCAACGGCTGGCGCCTGGAGCAGGTCGTCCCGGCGATCGAGATGCTCGCGGCGATCGACGCGCGCTGGCCACTGCGTGAGCTGCCTGCCACTCGGGAGGGCGAGGTCGCCTCGCGCTGGGCCTACCGCGACGGCGGCGGCGAGATCGGCGTGATCCACTCGGTCACGGAGCCGTTCTGCAGTGGTTGCACGCGGGCCCGCCTGTCGGCCGACGGCCAGCTCTACACGTGCCTGTTCGCCAAGGCCGGCCACGACCTGCGCGGGCTGCTGCGTGGCGGGGCGAGCGATGCGCAGATCGTCGAGCGCCTGCGCGAGATCTGGACTGCCCGCGCCGACCGCTACTCGGAGCTGCGCGCCTCGCCGGGGCTCCCGCAGGAGGGCGCGCGCGTGGAGATGTCCTACATCGGGGGGTGAATCCCAGGCGCCGGCATCGCCTGCTCGCCGGGAGTCATCTCGACCTCCTGCCTGCTCTCTTCAGAACGATCACGACCCCGCCGAAGCGAGGCCGTGACCGTCCGAATCGGCGCTTCAGCTCACACGCACTTGATCGTGATGTGGTTCGAGGCTCCTTTGATCGAGAAGTACCCCGTGAAGTGTTCGAGGCCCACGCCGACTCCCCGCGAGGCCCCGGCGCCGATGAATCCTCCCGGCAGGATCTTCCAGGAGCCGGGAGTCCCGTATAGAAGCGAGAACCCCTGAGCGGTGCTGTTGGTGATGGTCACGTTGCAGCCAACGGGGTTGGCCGAACTGAGCGTGAACGAGCTTGGACTGAAGACGGGCTGGCCCTTCGCATTGAGCGAGATCGTCGATACGGGCGCAGATGAGATCCCGACGAGCGTCTGAGCGATCGGAGTCGACGTTGTCGACGGGTTGTAGTTTTCATCGCCGGAGTACGTGGCGGTGATCGAGTACGTCCCGGGGAAGAACGCGGGATAGATTTCGGCCAGGGTCAGGTTGGCCTTGCCGAGGGTGTTGAGCGGCGCGGTCGAGAACCATTCTCCGTCGATGAAGTATTCGACGCTCCCCGTTGGCTTGATGCTCGCGGGAGTGACCGATTTGACCGTGGCGGTCACGTTCCCTGCCTGCCCGTAGTTCGCGGTTGGCCTGCTCGAAACAAGAGTGACCGTGGTGTCGGCCGGGTTGACCACTTGCGGGAACGGGGCCGACGCTACTTCTGCACCGCCGCCCGTGGGTGTGAACGTTGCCGTGATGGGATCGCTCCCGGCATCTATGGCGCTGTCGGCCAATTTCGCTTTGCCGTTGGTCACTTCGGCTGTCCCCAACCACGCCTCTTCATCGGAGAAGGTCATGGTTCCCGTGATCTGCGATGCGGGCCGCGTCGGATCGATGACTGTGGCCGTCAACACGATCTTCTGCCCGAAGGTCGAAGGATTGGCGCTTGACGTGACTTCAACGGTTGTCGCTGCGATCGCGCTGGCCGCACTCGTCAGCGCGAGACCAAGGGCGAGGCAGATCGCGGCGGGCAGTCTGAAACGCTTCATCGTCAGCTCCTATCAGTGCCGGCGAGGTCGAGCGGCACGAGTCGGTACGTGGAGAATGTGTGCGATGCGACGATCCGAGTAGCCGCTCGCATCCGGCAAACAGACCGTACTTTCACGTCATGCGGGGCATCGACCGAGGTGAGCACCGGTTGAGCCTCCGTAGGAACTACCCGCGTGCGGGAGCAGGATCGCGCGCATGTCCTACATCGGGGGGTGACCTGTCGGCGGGGCCAGCCCCGCCGTCTTCGGGGCCCAGAACCGCTGACGAACCGCCTTCGGTGAATCAATGGCGACGCTGCGGGTGCTGGATGCGGTCACAGTCGGCGGCAGGCGCGCTGCGAGATACTGAGCGGCGATGTCGGAGGACCTGGACCTTGTGCGCTCGATCTTCGCCGAGTGGGAACGCGGCGACTTCAGCGGGACCGACTGGGCGCATCCCGATATCGAGTACAGCGTCGTCGATGAACCCGGCTCTGCCAGCATGAGGGGGTTGGCCGCGATGGGCACTGCTTGGCGACAGTTCTTGAGCGCCTGGGAGGAGTATCGCGTCGAGGCCGAGGAGTATCGGGAGCTCGACGACGGGCGGATCCTGGTACTGCTGCATGCACGGGGGCGCGGCAGGACGAGCGGGCTCGAGCTCAGCGAGACGACGCGCGGAAAAGGGGCGAACGTTTTTCAGATCCACGATCGCCAAGTGATCCGGCTCTACTCCTACTTCGATCACCGGCGCGCGCTCACCGACCTGGACCTGGCGGAGTAGGCGATGTCGCGGGAGAACGTGGAGATCGTGCGCCGCTGGATCGAGTCCTACGAGGACGACACGGAGACCTTCAGGGAGCTGATGCACCCGGAGATCGAATGGGCGCCGTTCGAGCAGAACCACACCGTCTTCCACGGTCAGCAGGGCGCCGAACAGGTCAGGACGGGATGGCTGGACGCCTGGGCCGAGCACCACATCGAGGTCGAGGACATCATCGACGCGGGCGACGATCTCGTCGTCGTGATGCATCTCGTTGGACGTGGCAAAGGGAGCGGCATCGAGATCGACGTCCGGCTCTACCCGCACATCAGGCTGAAGGACGGCAAGGCGGTATATGTCTTCGAGTACGAGGATCGCGCCGCAGCCCTCAAAGCCGTGGGGCTGGCGGAGTAGGGCATGTCCCAGGAGGACGTGGAGGTAGTGCGGCGCGCCTTGACCGCGCGAAGGAGCGAGTTCGTCGACGTGCTCGACCCGGCCGTGCGCCTCGACCTCTCCGAGCGGGTGTTCAACCCGGCTGTATACGACGGTTACGAGGGCGTCATGCGCTGGCGCGCGGACGTCAGCGATATCTGGGACTTCTACCGCAGCGAGCCCGAGGAGCTGTTCGACGGCGATGAGGTGGTCGTGGTCTTCACGCGCGAGCGCGGACGCGCCAAGGGCAGCGGGATCGAGGTCGATCAACGTCCCACTGCTTTGTTGTGCAGGCTGCGCGCGGGTCGGGTGAGTGAAATCCGCCTCTACCACGACCGCGAGCGGGCATTGCGAGACGCGGGGCTGGCGGAGTAACGATGCGGAACCCCTGAGATGGACTACATCGGCGGGTGACAACGCCTCGGCGGCGCAGCCACGAGAGGAACGTCACGAGGTTTTGATCTTCGCCGGGGGCAGCCGACCAACGGGTGCGGTCGGATGCCGCAGCGCGTGTCGACGCGCGCGGGTGACGGCTTGGAGCCGACGTCCGTCGGGTCCGCCCGGGCCCACGGTTGTCGTTATCGCCGATCTTGTGGCAGGCGAGGCATCCGGACTGCGTGGTCAAGCACCCGTCTTCCTCGGGGTTTGCCGGCGCGGCCTAGCCGGTGGGGTGCTTCGCGGGGACCTGGGGGCACGCGCACCGCGGAGCTTGCTGATCAGTTGGACCTGTCTTGCCAAGCCCACGAGCGCAGCTAGGACGATGATCGTGCCCGGAAGCCAGTCGCCGCCGGCGAGCACGACGATGCCAAACACCAGCGCCGCCGCCAACCCCACGATCAAGAACGGGCGCTTCCTACCCTATGGCTTCGATCCCTGTCGGTCACGCCAATCACCTCCGGTTATCGCGTATATGGAGCATCGCGTCGGGACAGATTCCCGGCATTCGTAGAACTGTGCAGCTGTCGTGCGGTATGGGCGTAGTACCGATCGCCGGAACAGAGGACCGCCCGTCAGGGCGCCGAGATCCGCAGAGGCGCTCCCCGAGTCACGCGATCGCAAATGGGCTGGGATGTCTGCCTACTGCGCCGCCCCCACCGCTTTGAGCGCCTCCTCGCGGCTGGAGTATCCGTCCATCCGCAGAACCTTCTGCTCGCGCACGGTCCAGACATAGGCCCAGATGCGCTCCACGGCGACGCCGCTCGTCTTCCCTCGGCCGATCAGGCGCGCCACGACCACCACACGCTCCCCGACGTCGACGTACTCCTGCGACTCAAAGCGAATCTCATCCCAGTACTTGGCGAAGCTCTCCATGTAGCGCCGAACGGCATCGATCCCGATGGCCGATGCAGCACCCGGAAGCGTGCTCGACTCGAACATGGCGATCTCAGGATCGAACTTGTCAAGGCCCATCTCGCCATGTAGCCATCCCTCGTAAAGCGAACGGATCAGCTCCACGTTCTCCTGCGACATCGACTACTCCGCCAGCCCCATGGACTTTGGGGCCCTGCTCCTACTTCTCAGCGAAGTACGGTTCGTGCGTGGTGCCGGAGGAGAGCACCGCATGTGCTTCGCCGATCGCGATCTGTTCGGCGCAGCCGGGCGTACTGCGTTTGGTGGCGAGTTTTCCCGTCCCGCTCACCGTCGATGTGGTGAAGCCCGGGATCGTGAACGCGCCGGCGAGTTTGCCGATCACGTAGACACACTTTCCGCTCGTGAGGACTTCGTAAGTGAGATGCGTGGTGACAACGAAGTGGTCGGTGCCGGACACTTTGATCGCCTTGACCACACCGCGCACGACGACGCCTTCGCACAAGTCCGTTCCTCCGCCTTCAGTGAAGACGGCCTTGTCGGTCGGTTCGTTCGCGATCGTCAATGTGCCGGCGAAGACGATGTGAGCGCAGGTGAGTTCGAGCGATCCAGATGCGGGCGATCCTGCTGAAGCGATGATGCTGCCTTCCTCGAGGATCAGCGGCGTCCTTGCCGACGCGCTCGCCGCCGATGCCAATGCCGCGAGGGAGATCACAGCGATGGTCGTCATCAGCCACTTCACCCGTTTCATCTGGTTCCTCCCGCTTGGCTTGCCTGCGACCAACTCTACTCTTGGGCGGGCGCACGTCAACGCCGCTCTCCGGATCGAGCCTCATGCACCGCGCGGGTTGCTAACCGTCGACGGGCCACACGGAGACGTGCTCTGGCGGCAGTTCGATCCGCAGCGTTTGCCCGATCGCGAGCTCTCGCTGCTCGAGCGTGCGCACACTCAGTTCGAGCCTCTCTCCGCACGAAGCAGGATCGCCTGCACCCGCGCCATTCGCGCTGCGGCCGTCGAGCGCGACGATCAGCTCGCGCTCGGCGCCGAGGTCGGCGTCGTCGAGCAGCGTTGCGCTGTAGCGGCCGTCGGCGCGCAGCTCGATCCGCTCGGGACGCACCGACCAGGCGACGCCGGTGCCGGCGGCGAGCTCGGTCGCGCCTGCGCGCAACTCCACGCCGCCGCTGCGGATCGTCCCGTCGCCGAGGGCGACGCCGCGATGGGCATTGGCAATGCCGAGCAGCGCGGCGACCTGCGGCGAGCCGGGTGCGCGGAACACCGACGCGCGCGTTCCGGCTTGCAGCACGTGTCCGTCGTCGAGCACGACGATCTCATCGGCGAGCAGCGCGGCCTCCTCGGGGTCGTGCGTGACGAGCACGGTGCTCAGTCCGACCTCGCGTTGCAGCCGGCGCAGCTCGCGCCGCAGGCGGTCGCGCACAGGCGCGTCGAGCCCGGCGAATGGCTCGTCGAGCAGCAGCACGCGCGGTTCGACGGCGAGCGCGCGGGCGAGCGCGACGCGGCGCTGCTGGCCGCCGGACAGCTCGTCGGGGTAGCGCCCCTCTAGTCCGGAGAGTCCCAGCCGCTCGATCCACCAGGCAGCGAGCCCGGGCTGTGCGCGGGCCCCGAACGTCACCTGCCGCCACACGTCGCGCCGCGGCATCAGGGCGGGCTGCTGCGGGACGTAGCCAAGCTCGCGCCGCTCGGGCGGCTGGCCGTGTAGCTCGCTCGATCCGAGCGCGACACGCGCGTGCTCGGTGCCGTCGGACCTCATCAACCCGGCGAGCAGGCGCAGCGTGAGCGTTCTTGCCCGCGCCGGACGGCCCGAGCAGCGCCAGGCGTGGGCTCAACGAGCGGTAGGTGACATCGAGCGAGAAGTCGCCGAGGCGCTTGGCCAGGGCAAAGTCGAAAACGTCGGGCTCGGCCGTCTCGTGGTGATTGCCACGCGGCGCGAGCGGTGCCGGCGGCGAGCGCTGCGTGCGCCGGCGCCACGACCGGCGTGAGCCGCTCAACAGCAGCACGGCAAGCGCGGCGCCGAGCGCGACGGCGATCGGCAGCATCGTCGCGGGCAGCCCGGTGGCGTCGAATTCGACGAACGTGTAGACGGGCAGCGAGTAAGGGTGGTAGGCGAGGACGACCGTCGCGCCGAACTCGCCGAAGGAGCGCAGCCAGGCGAGCAGCAGCCCGGCGCCGATGCCGGGCAGCGCGGCGGGCACGGCGACGCGCCAGAAGCGCGCGAGGCGCCCGTGCCCGAGCGAGGCGGCGACGTCCTCCAAGGCGGGGTCGACAGAGGCGAAGGCCGAGCGTGCGGCGATCACGAGGAACGGGGCGGCGACGAACGTCTGCGCGAGCACGATCGCCAGGCGCGTTTCGGTCAGCTTGCCGTCGAACAGCCGTCCGAGCGTCGTGTGCGGGCCGAGCACGTAGAGCAGCAGGAGGCCGCTCATCAGCGGTGGCAGTGCGAGCGGCAGCGCGACGAGCGCGGTCAGCACGCGCGAGCGCAGGCCTTTGCCGCGCGCGAGCAGGTAGGCCAGGGGAGTCCCGAGCAGGGCGATCACGACGGTCGCGATCGTCGCGGTCAGCAGCGAGGTGCCGAGCGCCGAGCCGACTCCGGGCGAGGGGGAGACGCCGTGGCGCAGGCGCAGCAGGAAGGCGACGATCGGTGCGAGCAGGTACAGCGCGAGCAGTCCGCCGAGCCAGGGCAGCGGGCTGCGCGCGCGAGCGATCACCTCAGCGCGACGCGCCGACCAGCTTGCGCAGGCTCGTGGGCACGGCGGACCTGCGCCCGGAGAACTGCGGCGTCAGCGTTACGAGCCCGTTCTTCTTCAGCGTGAACCTGCGCTGCGCGTTCAGCAGGTAGCGCACGAGCGCGGCGGCGCCGGTCGGGTTGGCAGCGCGGTTGAGGATCGTCACGGTGTAGTTGGCGTACTTGTAGACGGGCGTCAAGGGGACGGTGACGAGGTGGGCCGAGGAGGCCTCGACGGCGTAGAAGAAGCCGGCGTCGAGCTGTCCTGCCTGCAGGCGCCCGACGAGCGCCGTCTCGGGATAGACGGGGAACGAGCCGAGCGCCTGCGTGAGCGCGGGCTGGCGCAGCTTGCGCGCGGCGCCTTCGACGGCTTCGACGGTGAGGATGCCCTTGGGATCGAGCTCGGGGTCGGTGCGCCCGACGAGGATGCCGGGCTCGGTGATCACCCGGTACCACGGCCTGCCCTGTGCGAGCTGCTTGCCGAACGAGCTGCTCGGGTCATAGGCGAGCATCAGCGGCGAGGAGGCGAAGGTCGTGTACCACGACACCCAGTCGCCGTTGGCAGAGCCTTCGAGCAGGTTGTCGGCGGCGGAGGAGGCGCTGATGAACACGTCGCCCTGGCGTACGTCGCCCTTGATCTGCGCGGCGACTTCGGTCGAGCCGCCGCCAAAGCCCCTGTAGCCGTAGTCGGTGGCCTTGGCGAAGGACGGGCCGAAGTTGTGTTCCATGTAGTTGAGCAGCGAGCCGGCGAACAGCGTCGAGACCGTTCCCCCACTCGCGGCGGCATCGGACACGGGCGCCCCGGCGAGGGCGATCGCCAGCGCCACGAACAGTCCGGTCGTCCTAGTCACGCTCGACCATCACCGACGTCGCCTTGACCATCGCGGTCGCCTTCACCCCGGGCGCGAGCCCGAGCTCCTGCACCGAGTCGCGCGTGATCGCGGCCGTGACGAGGAACGGGCCCGCCTCGAGCTCGACGAGCGCCATCACGCCGTCTACCTCGACCGAGCGGACGGTCCCGGCGAAGCGGTTGCGCGCCGAGCCGCGCGTGCCGGTGCGGTGGCGTGTCGGCCGCGAGCTGAGCCGGCGCACCTCGGCCTCGGACACACGGCGGCGGTTGCGCTCGTCGCGGTGCGTATGCAGCTTGCCGGCGCTGTCCCAACGGCGCAGCGTGTCGGCGCTCACGCCGAGCGCCTTGGCGGCTTCGCCGAGTGAGAGGTCGTGCTGCACTTGCCTAGGCATTGCATATGCATAGCGCAAACCGCCGCCGGCGTGCGCTCCGCCCGCCGGCCGACGCTGCGGGCGACGCTTTCCCTCGCGCGCGTGCGCGAGGGTGTTAGATAGGTGACAACTCGAGATCGGAGCGTCCGATGGCACCAATTTCACGCGGCTTTCGCGGACGGCGGCGAAGCGACGTCGACCCCGCCCGAGTCCCGCCTGGTCAGTACGTGGTCGACGACTTCCCGGTGTTGTCGGCCGGACCGACGCCGCACGCGGCGCTGGAGCAGTGGAGCTTTCAGATCGGCGGAGCCGTCTCGGCACCCGTGTCGTGGACGTGGGAGCAGTTCCAGGCGCTGGGAGCGGAGACGTTCACGGTCGACATCCACTGCGTGACGAAGTGGTCGAAGCTCGGCACGAGCTGGACGGGTGTGCCGGTCGACACGCTGCTGGAGGGCGTCGAGACCGAGGCTGACTACCTCACGGCGTGGTGCGACGGCGGCTACACGACGAACCTCGCGCTGGAGGACGTGACCGACGGCAAGGGCTGGGTCGTCTATGCCTTCGACGGTCAGCCGCTCGAGGCCGAGCACGGCGGCCCGGCACGCCTGCTCGTGCCCCACCTGTACTTCTGGAAGAGCGCCAAGTGGGTGCGCGGGTTGACGCTGACGAGCGACGACGAGCCGGGCTTCTGGGAGGCGGCCGGCTACCACAACCACGGCGACCCGTGGAAGGAGCAGCGCTATTGGGGGGACTGACGCAGCTCGGTGGCCCGGCGCAGCTCGGCGCGCCGCCCGCGCGGATGCCGCTGCGCTGGCACACGGCGCGCGTGAGCGAGGTACGCGAGGAGACGGCGCACGCGAAGACGATCGTGCTCGACGATCCGCACTGGCCGGGCCACGCGGCGGGCCAGCACGCCGACGTTCGCCTGACGGCGGAGGACGGCTACCAGGCGGAGCGCTCCTACTCGATCGCCTCGGCGCCGGAGGAACCGCTCGCGCTGACGGTCGAGCGGATCGACGACGGCGAGGTCTCTCCCTACTTGACCGAAGAGCTGCGCGAGGGCGACGAGCTCGAGCTGCGCGGCCCGATCGGCGGCCACTTCACATGGCGCACGCGCGACGGCGGTCCGCTGCTGCTGCTCGCGGGCGGCTCGGGGCTGGTGCCGCTGATGGCGATGCTGCGCCACCGCATCGCGCAGGCGGACGACACCGAAGCGCGCCTGCTCGTGTCGAGCCGCAGCCTCGACGATCTGCTGTACGCGCAGGAGCTCGAGCGCGTGCACGGGGAGCGGGGGGTGACGGTGCAGATCACGCTGACGCGCGCGCAGCCGCCCGGCTGGACGGGGCTCTCGCGCCGCCTCGACGCGGAGATGCTCAGCGAGCTCGGTCCAACGCCGGGCGAGCGCCCACTCGTGTTCGTCTGCGGTCCGACGGCCTTCGTCGAGCACGCCGCGGACGCGCTCGTCGCGCTCGGGCATTCAGCCGAGCGGATCCACGCCGAGCGCTTCGGGCCGAGCGGGAGCTGAGATGAGCGTTCGCCCAGACGCGAGCGAGCCGGTCCAGAGCGAGCAGTACGCGCTCGACGGCAACGCGATCGCGGGCCTGCTCGCGGAGGTGTTCGACGCGGAGATCACGACGGCGCTGCGCGTCTGTCAGTCGTGCGGGACGCGCAGCGCGATCGGCGCGCACCGCGCCTACCGCAGCGCGGGGATCGTGCTGCGCTGCCCCGCCTGCCGCGACTTGGCGGTCGTCGTGGCGCTGCTGCCCGACCGCAGCCGCGTGTGGCTGGCGGGCGAGTGGACGCTCGAGACGCCGCGCCGCTGAGCGTGTCGCCGGCGATCGTCGCGGTGCTCGCGGGCGGCAGGGGCGAGCGCATCGGCGGCGCCAAGCCGACGCGTGAGCTGGCGGGCAGGCCGCTGATCGACTACCCGCTGGCGGCAGCGCGTGCGGCGGGGCCGGAGGCGATCGTCGTGGCCAAGCGCGACACGGAGCTGCCGAGCGGGCTCGCCGAGACCCTGATCGTCGAGCCCGACGAGCCACGCCACCCGCTGTGCGGCGCGCTGGCGGCGCTCGAGCACGTGGCGCAAGGCTCGCCCGAGGCCGCGGTCGTGCTGGTCGGGTGCGACATGCCGTTTCTCACGGGAGCGCTGCTCGGCTGGCTGGCGGCGGCGCTCGAGCCGGCGATCCTGCTCGAAGCCGGGGGTCGCCCGCAACCGCTGCCGGCACGCTGCTCGGCCGCGAATGCGCCGTTGCTGCGCGAGGCGCTCGCGGCGCAGGCGCCGCTGCGCGAGACCTTCCACTCGCTCTCACCCGCGCTCGTCGGCGAGCGCGAGCTTGCGTACTTCGGCGATCCGCAACGCCTGTGCTTCAGCGTCAACAGCGCCGAGGATCTCGACACGGCGGAGCGCTGGCTCTCACCGGGCGAAGACGTGGCCGGGACGTAGGCGCCGCGGCGCACCCGCAGCGATTGCTCAGGAGCGTTCGCCCGGCTCGCCCGGCGCGACGCGCTCGGCCGCGGCGCGCAGCTCGGCGAGCGAGCGCCCGGAGCGCCCCGCGATCCAGCAGGCAAGCGGCGCCGCGGTCCGTTCGGAGGAGCGCGCGGCCGTGCCGGCGAGCTCGAGCAGTTCCCTGATCTCCTGCACCGATGGGCCGGGCACACCGGCCTCGCGCGCAAAGGCGGCGATCCATTCGTCGCGTGTCATCGCGGCAAGCGTAGCCGGGCACGCATTGTCTCCCCGTGGCCGGGTAGAACTACGGGTGTGGTGAGGGGTGCGCACCTGATCGATCCGCCCGCGCTCGGGCGCGACACCGGCGAGACGGCCGGCGGGGGCTGAGCGGTGTCGCGCCTGCCGTCGCCCTCGGACTGGCCGGTGCTGCGTCAGCTGCGCGGCGAGGATCGGCTGGGGCGCGGCGCGGCGGTCAAGTCGCGCGCGAGCGAGGAGCTGCGCGCGCGCACGGTGGACGCCGATCGCGTGGTCAAGTCGGTCTGCCCGTATTGCGCTGTCGGCTGTGCGCAGAAGGTGTACGTCAAGGACGGCAGGGCGGTGCAGATCGAGGGCGATCCGGACGCGCCGCACAGCCGCGGACGGCTGTGCCCGAAGGGCTCGGCGACGCTGCAGCTGACGACGGGCGATTCGCGCGAACAGCACGTGCTCCACCGCCGCCCGCACGCCGCCGAGTGGGAGCGCCTCGACCTGGAGACGGCGATGGACATGGTCGCCGAGAAATTCGTCCGCGATCGAGCGGAGGGCTGGGAGTGGGAGAGCGAAGGTAGTCGCACGCGTCGCTGCATGAGCATCGCGGCGCTCGGCGGCGCGACGCTCGACAACGAGGAGAACTACCTGATCAAGAAGTTCCTCACGGCGTCGGGGATCGTCCAGATCGAGAACCAGGCGCGCGTGTGCCACTCCTCGACGGTCGTCGGCCTCGGCACGTCGTTCGGGCGCGGCGCCTCGAGCACGCTCCCGGGGGACCTGCAGAACTCGGACCTGATCGTGCTCGAGGGCTCGAACATGGCCGAGGCGCATCCGGTCGCCTACCAGTGGGTGGTGGAGGCGAAGGCGCGCGGCGCGACGGTGATCCACATCGACCCGCACTACAGCCGCACGAGCGCGCTGGCGGACATGTTCGTGCCGCTGCGCGCCGGCAGCGACATCGCCTTCCTCGGCGGCGTGATCAATCACGTGCTGAGCACCGAATCGGACTTCCGCGAGTACGTGCTGGCCTACACGAACGCGCCGACGATCATCGGCGAGGAGTTCGAGGACGTCGGCGCCGACGGACTGTTCTCCGGCTTCGACGAGGACAAGCGCGGCTATGACCCGGCGAGCTGGCAGTACGAGGGCACGATCGTCGCCGCGGCGGCCGGTCAGCGCGATCAGGAGGGCAACCCGCAGGTGCTCGAAGGGGAGGGCGAGGGCGGTGGCGAGGATGCGGCTGCCAGCCTGCCGACGCTCGACCTGACGCTGCAGCACCCCCGCTGCGTGTGGCAGATCCTCAAGCGCCACTACGCGCAGTACACGCCGGAGACGGTCGAGCGCGTCTGCGGCGTGCCGCAGGAGGTGTTCGCGAAGGTCTGCGAGCTGTTCGTGCAGAACTCGGGGCGCGAGCGCACGACGGCGTTCGTGCACGGGGTGGGCTGGACGCAGCACACGATCGGCTCGCAGTACATCCGCGCTGCATCGGTGCTGCAACTGCTGCTCGGCAACATGGGCCGCCCGGGCGGCGGCGTGATGGCGATGCGCGGGCACGCCTCGATCCAGGGCTCCTCGGACATCCCGACGCTGTTCGACACGCTGCCTGGCTACATCCCGATGCCGCACGCGCACCGCCACGAGAACCTCGAGCAGTTCCTCGCGGGCACGTCGGCGCGGCGCGGCTTCTGGGGCAACATGCGCGACTACACGGTCAGCCTGCTGAAGGCCTGGTGGGGCGACTCGGCGACGGCCGAGAACGAGTTCCGCTTCGACTACCTGCCGCGGCTGACGGGCAGCCACTCGACCTACGACACGGTGATGGAGCAGATCAAGGGCACCGTGAAGGGCTACTTCCTGTTCGGCGAGAACCCGGCGGTGGGTTCGGCCAACACGCGCATGCAGCGACTGGGCATGTCCAAGCTCGACTGGCTCGTCGTGCGCGACTTCTCGCTGATCGAGTCGGCGACGTGGTGGAAGGACGGGCCGGAGATCGAGTCGGGCGAGATGCGCACGGAGGAGATCGCCACGGAGGTGTTCTTCTTCCCGGCGGCGGCGCACATCGAGAAGGACGGCACGTTCACGAACACGCAGCGGATGCTGCAGTGGCACCACAAGGCGCAGGAGCCGGTGCAGGAGCAGCGCAGCGACCTGTCCTTCATCTACCACCTCGGCAGGCGCGTGCGCGAGCGTCTGAAGGGTTCGCAGGACGAGCGCGACCGCCCGGTGCTCGAGCTGACCTGGGACTACCCGACCTCGGGCGAGCACGAGGAGCCGAGCGCGGAGGCGGTGCTGGCCGAGATCAACGGCTCGGACGCAGACGGCAGGATGCTCTCGGCCTACACCGAGCTGAAGAGCGACGGCTCGACGCGCTGCGGCTGCTGGATCTACTGCGGCTGCTACGCGGACGGGGTCAACCAGACGGCACGGCGCACGCCGAAGGAGCAGCAGAACTGGACGGGCGGAGAGTGGGCGTGGGCATGGCCGGCCAACCGCCGGATCCTCTACAACCGCGCATCGGCCGACCCGCAGGGCAAGCCGTGGAGCGAGCGCAAGGCGCTCGTCTGGTGGGACGCCGAGAAAGGCGAATGGACGGGGCACGACACGCCGGACTTCGAGGCGGACAAGCCGCCGGACTACCGTCCGCCGAAGGACGCGAGCGGCCCGGCGGCGATCGCGGGCGACACGCCGTTCATCATGCAGGCCGACCAGCGCGGCTGGCTGTTCGCGCCGGCGGGCGTGGCGGACGGCCCGCTGCCGACGCACTACGAGCCGCAGGACTCGCCGGTGGCGAACACGATGTACCCCGAGCGCCAGCGCAATCCGGCGCGCGAAGTCTACGAGCACGAGAACAACCGCTACCACCCGGACCCGGACGAGCCGGGCGGGCAGGTCTACCCGATCGTCGTCACGACGTACCGCCTGACCGAGCACTTCACGGCGGGCGGGATGTCGCGCTGGACGCCGTACCTGGCCGAGCTGCAGCCGGAGTTCTTTTGCGAGGTCTCGCCGGAGCTGGCCGAGGAGCGCGGCCTCGAGCACGCGGGCTGGGCGACGCTGATCAGCGCGCGCGGCTGCGTGGAGGCGCGCGTGATGGTGACCGACCGGATGGCGCCGCTGCAGATCGAGGGGCGCACGGTTCACCAGATCGGCATGCCCTACCACTGGGGCGCCAACGGCTACGCCAAAGGCGATTCGATGAACGAGCTGTCCTCGATGGCGCTCGACCCGAGCTCGCACATTCAGGAGGTCAAGGCGCTGAGCGTCGAGATCGTCTCGGGCCGCCGCCCGCGCGGCGCGGCCCGTCAGGAGCTCGTGCGCGAATACCGCGAGCGCGCGGGCGTGACGGCGCAGACGGGGATGAAGCCGTGAGCGCGCAGCCGAGCGCGGCGAACGGGGCGAGCGCGCTCGCGCCGTCGGGCGGCGCGTGCGCCGGCTCGGACAGCCTGCTCGGCACGCTGCTCGAGCAGGGCGAGCCGGCGGGCAGCTCGGGCTGGGCCGATCACCCGCCGCGCAAGGGCTTCTTCACGGACACGTCGCTGTGCATCGGCTGCAAGGCGTGCGAGGTGGCCTGCAAGGAGTGGAACCAGTTGCCCGAGGACGGCCTGAAATGGACGGGGCACTCGCACGACAACACGGGCGGGCTGAGCGCGGACTCGTGGCGCCACGTGGCGTTCATCGAGCAGCGCGTGGCGGCGGCCGAGCACCAGCCGAACTTCGAGCGCGCGCCGGCGGCGGGCGGGGAGGGCAAGGACGGCTTTCGCTGGCTGATGTCCTCGGACGTGTGCAAGCACTGCACGCACGCTGCGTGCCTGGACGTGTGCCCGACGGGGGCGCTGTTCCGTACGGAGTTCGGCACGGTCGTCGTGCAGCAGGACATCTGCAACGGCTGCGGGTATTGCGTGCCGGCGTGTCCGTACGGGGTGATCGACAAACGCGAGGACGACGGACGCGTGTTCAAGTGCACGCTCTGCTACGACCGGCTCGGCGCGGGGCAGGAACCGGCGTGCGCGAAGGCGTGCCCGACGGACTCGATCCAGTTCGGCGAGCTCGACGAGCTGCGCGAGCACGCGGCGGGACGCGTCGAGCAGCTGCACGAGCGGGGCGTGAGCGAGGCGCGGCTGTACGGCGAGAGCCCGGACGACGGTGTCGGCGGCGACGGGGCGTTCTTCCTGCTGCTGGACGAGCCGGAGGTGTACGGGCTGCCGCCGGACCCGGTCGCCACGACGCGCGCGCTGCCGCGCACGTGGCGCAACGTGGGGATCGCGGCGGGCGCGCTCGTGGCGGGTGCGGTGGCCTCGTTCGCGGGGGCGCGGCGATGAGCGTGCAGAGCGAGAACGGACGCTCCGCGCAGCCTCGCGGCGGCGGCGGGCGCAAGCGCAGGCGCGAGCAGCCCTTCGACTCCTACTACGGGCACCCGATCGTCAGAGAGGCGACGTGGGAGTCGAGGGACATCGCGGGCTACTTCTTCCTCGGCGGCCTGGCGGGCGCCTCCTCGGTGCTGGCGGCGGGCGCGCAGCTGACGGGCCGCCCGGCGCTGGCGCGCCCACTCAAGCTCGGTGCGGGCGGCGCGATCCATCTCTCGCTGGTGGCGCTGGTGCACGACCTCGGTCGCCCGGCGCGCTTCCTGAACATGCTGCGCGTGTTCAAGCCGACCTCGCCGATGAGCGTCGGCGTGTGGGTCCTGTTCGCCTACGCCCCGGCGGCGACGGCGGCGGCACTGGGCGAGCTGGCGGGCACGGGCGAGCTCGCCCGGCGTGTGCGGCCGTTGGCGAGCGCGGGCACGGCGGGAGCGGCGCTGCTCGGCCCGGCGGTCGCCTCGTACACGGCGGCGCTCGTGGCGACCACGGCGACGCCGGCGTGGCACGAGGGCCACCGCGAGATGCCCTTCGTCTTCGTCGGCTCGGCGGCGAGCGCGGCGGCGGGGCTCGGCCTGCTGACGGCGCCGGTCGCGCAGAACGGCCCGGCGGTGCGCATGGCGGCGCTCGGCGCGGCGGGTGAGCTGACGGCGGTCAAGCTGCTCGAGCGGCGCATCGGCATGGTCGCCGAGACCTACCACGAGGGCCGCGCGGGCAAGCTGATGCGCACGGCCGAGGCGCTGACGGTGACGGGCGTGGTCGGCGCGCTGGCGTTGGGCAGGCGCAGCCGCTTCGCGGCGGCGCTGAGCGGCGCGGCGCTGCTGGCGGCGTCGGCGTGCGCGCGCTTTGGCATCTTCGAGGCGGGCCTCGCGTCGGCGCGCGATCCGAAGTACACGGTCCAGCCCCAGCGCGAACGGCTTGCGGCGGCGGCGCGCTCGGATGCGAAGGCGCAGGCATGACGCGCTTGGCACCGGCCCACGACGGCGCGACGCCGCGCGAGGCCTCGCCGCTCGAGCTGCGCCGCGTGGTGCGCGACGGCGAGGACGACTACGTCGCGGTCGAGGAGCCGCTCGAGATCCGCGTGGACGGCGAGGCGATCGCGGTGACGATGCGCACGCCGGGCCACGACGAGGAGCTGGCGCTCGGCTTCCTGCGCGGAGAGGGGCTGATCGAACGAGCCCATGCGGTGGGGATGACCGACGACCTGGCGCTGAACACGATCGAGGTGGCCGGGCCGCTGGCGCGCCGTCCGGACGCAAGGCGCTTCTACACGACGTCTTCGTGCGGCGTGTGCGGCAAGGGCGCGCTGGAGGAGGTGGCGTTCCACGCGCCGGCGCTGCCGGACGGGCCGGTGCTCGCGCGCGAGCTGCTGGCGGCGCTGCCGGGAGGGCTGCTGCAGCCGGGCTTCGAGCGCACGGGCGGGCTGCACGCGACGGGCCTGTTCGACGCCACGGGCGAGCTGCTGTGCGTGCGCGAGGACGTGGGGCGCCACAACGCGATGGACAAGGTCGTCGGCTGGGCGATGCTCAACGGGTGGCTGCCGCTGCGCGGGCACGTGCTGTGCGTCAGCGGGCGGCTGTCGTTCGAGCTCGTGCAGAAGACGGTCGTTGCGGGCGCGGCGATCCTCGTGGGCGTGGGCGCGCCGACGTCGCTGGCGATCGAGCTGGCGTCAGATCGCGGGCTGACGCTGTGCGGCTTCGCGCGGCGGGGCAGCGTGAACGTCTACGCGGGCGCCGCGCGCGTGACGGGCTGATCGCGGCTCGGCCGAGCTGAGCGGTCAGAATAAAGGGATGACGGGAGCGCCCGACCACGGCAAGCCGCTGCGCGAGCAGGACGTCGAGGCCGACCCGCTGGCGCAGTTCGCGGCTTGGTACGAGCAGGCGCAGGCGGCGGGGATGCGCATGCCGGAAGCAGCGGCCGTGGCGACGGCGGCGGCGGACGGTTCGCCGTCGGTGCGGATGGTGCTGGTCAAGGGCTTCGACGAGCGCGGCTTCGTCTTCTTCACGAACTACGCGAGCCGCAAGGGGAGCGAGCTGGCCGAGAACCCGCGCGCGGCGCTGCTGTTCCACTGGGACCCGCTGGGCAGGCAGGTGCGGATCGCGGGGCCGGTGACGCGCACGAGCGCCGAGGAGACGGCGGCGTACGTCAGGACGCGCCCGCGCGGCAGCCAGCTGAGCGCGCTGGCCTCGCCGCAGAGTCAGGTCGTGGCCGACCGCGAGCAGCTCGAGCGCGCGGTGGCGGAGCTGTCCGAGCGCTACGGCGAGGGCGAGCTGCCGATCTCGGAGGGCTGGGGCGGCTTTCGCGTGACCGTCGAGGAGATCGAGTTCTGGCAGCAGCGCAGCGACCGCCTGCACGACCGCCTGCGCTACCGGCGTGACGGGCAGGGCGGCTGGGCGATCGAGCGACTCGCGCCATAGCCGCAGACAGCGGCATTCCATTTATTGATATCAAAAAGATAACGACCCGGAATCTGCCTCGGCATAGGTTCCTCGGAGCAACGCACGACCCTCTCCCGTGCGTTGCCCCTGCTGGCCGAGACTGAGCCGGGGTGTCGAACTCCCGGCGCCGGCGAGCACGCGCGCAGAACGCGCCGGGGTCCGGCAGGGGTGCCGGGCCCCGGCCGCCTGCGCCGGCCGAGCGGCTGGCGTTTGGCCGGTCGTCTTATCGGGATGCGTGAGCGGGTAGCACCTCGACATGGCGAAGCTCACGGTTGCGACGATCGGCGTCTACGGCGCGTCGCCGGAGACGTTCCTCGCTGCGCTGGCCGAGGCCGATGTGGGGCTGGTGCTCGACGTCCGCCAGCGGCGCGGCGTGCGCGGTCGCGAGTACGCGTGGGCCAACTCTCTGCGCCTTCAGTCCGCCCTGGCGGATGCCTCGATCGGCTACCGCCATCACCGCGAGCTCGCGCCGACCACTGAGCTGCGCCGGCTGCAGTACCGCGAGGACGACCGGCTGGGTGAGGGCAAGCGCAGCCGCACGGTGCTCGCGCCGGAGTACCGCCGCCGCTATGTGCAGGAGATCCTCGACGGCGTCGACCTGGACGCTTTCGCGGCGAGCCTGCCGCGCGAGCGCGCCTCGGCGCTGCTGTGCGTCGAGCGCGACGCGGGCGCGTGCCACCGCTCGCTGATCGCCGAACGGCTGGCGGACGAGCATGGGGCGAGCGTCGTCGACCTCCTCGCCTGACGGCGCGATCGCGGCGCGAGATCCGGTCGCGCGCGCCCTCATCGCGTAGGTAATTCTCCGCAAGCGTGGCGGGAAGGGCCCCGATGCCGGCGGCGACGGCGCTCCGTACCGTTGCCCCATGAGCTCTTTCCGCCGCCGGCGAGCTGCTGAGCGCGCGCTCGCGGGTTCGCGAGCATGAGCAGCGGGCCGCGCGCCGAGCCGGTGGCCGTCGAGGCTCCTCCGGCGCCGGGCGCCGGCCTCGGCGAGCAGGAGGCGGCGAGGCGACTGGCCGCCCGCGGCACGGTGCGCGCTCCGCGCGGCAGCCGCTCCTACGCGAGCATCGTGCGCGCGAACGTGCTGACCGTGTTCAACGCGATCCTCGCGGCGTTCGGCGCCGTGACGCTGCTGTTCGGCGACGCCCGCGACGCGCTGTTCCTGGGGATCATCGTGGCCAACGCGACGATCGGGATCACGCAGGAGTCGCGCGCCAAGCGCGCGCTCGACCGGCTCGCGACGCTCGTCGCGCCGCGCGCGATCGCCGTGCGCGACGGCGTCGAGCGGGAGCTGGCCACGGCGGAGGTCGTGCCGGGCGATCTGCTGCGTGCGCGCACGGGCGATCAGATCGTCGCCGACGGCGAGCTCGTCGCGGCACGCGAGCTGCGCCTCGACGAATCGGTGCTGACGGGCGAGTCCGAGCCCGTGCGGCGGGTCGCCGGCGAGGACGTGCGCTCGGGCGCGTTCGTCGTCGAGGGGACGTGCGAGCTGCTCGTCGGCGCGGTCGGCGCCGACAGCTTCGCCGAGCGGATCGCGGGCCAGGCGCGATCGTTCCGCCACCCGCGCTCGCCGCTCGAGCAGGCCGTCAACCGGCTGCTGTACTCGCTCGTCGGGCTCGTCGTGATCCTCGGCGCGCTGCTCGGCTACTCGCTCTATCACCGCCACGCGTCGCTGCACGAGGCCGTCGCGACCTCGACGGCCGGCGTCGTCAGCCTGATCCCGGAGGGGCTGATGGTGCTGGTCAGCCTGACCTACGCCGTGGCGGCTGCGCGGATGGCGCGGCGCGGCGTGCTCGCCCAGCAGCTCAACGCGATCGAGTCGCTCGCGTCGGTCGAGGTGCTGTGCGTCGACAAGACGGGCACGCTGACGGAGGCGGCGCTGCGCGTCACCGAGGTGATCCCGGCCGGCGGCGAGTCGCGCGAGTCGGTCGGGGCGGTGCTCGCGCGGGTCGCGGCGAGCGCGTCCTCGCGCAACGCGACGCTGCAGGCGATCGCCGAGGCCGAGCCGGCCGAGCCGGAGCAGCCGCTGGGGGAGGTGCCGTTCAGCTCGCGCCGCGCATGGAGCGCGGTGCAGCTCGCCGACGTGACCTATGTGCTCGGCTCGCCCGAACGCTTCTCGCTCGGCGGGCTCGCGCCGCTCGCGACCGAGCACCAGCGCAACGGGCGCCGCGTGCTGGCGCTCGCGCGCGGGTCGGCGCCGCTGGGTTCGGGCGAGGACGTCGCCGATCGGACGGAGCCCGCGCTCGACCCGGGCGAGCTCGATCTGCTCGGGATCGTCGTGCTGGCCGAGCGGCTGCGCCCGAACGTGGGCGAGACGATCGCCTTCCTGCTCGAGCAGGGCGTCGAGGTCAAGGTGCTCTCGGGCGATGCCCCGGAGACGGTCGCGTCGATCGCGCGCGACGTGGGCATCCCGGTCGACGGCGTCGGCCTCGGCGCGGAGATCCCCGAGGACCCAGGCGAACGCGCCGAGTGGATCGCGCGCACGAGCGTCGTCGGGCGGATCTCGCCGGACGGCAAGCGCGACGTCGTGCGGGCGCTCGCCGACGCCGGCCGCTACGTGGCGATGATCGGCGACGGCGTCAACGATGTGCCCGCGCTGAAGGCTTCGCGCCTGGCGATCGCGCAGGGAAGCGGCGCGCAGATGTCACGCAGCGTGGCCGACCTGGTGCTCGTCTCGGGCGACTTCGCAGTCGTGCCGACGCTCGTCGCCGAAGGGCGCCGCTCGCTGCGCAACCTGCAGCGCGTGACGAAGCTGTACGTGACCAAGTCGGCCTTCGCGGCGTTCCTGATCCTCACGATCGGGATCAGCGCGACGGCCTACCCGCTGCTGCCGCGCCACTTCAGCCTGGCTGCGGCGGTGACGATCGGGATCCCCACGTTCTTCCTCGCGCTCGCGCCGAGCAACGGGCCGTGGCGCCCGCAGGGGTTCGTGCGCCGCGTCGGGCGCTGGGCGGTTCCGGCGGGGACGCTCGCGGGGGTGGGGGTCGTCTCGGGCTACCTGTTCGCGCTGCACGATCTCGACTTCTCCGTCGCGCGCGCGCGCACGATCGCGACGATCGTGCTCGTCGCCGTCGGCCTGTACCTGGTGATCGCGCTCGAGGCGAGCGGCTCGCGCCGGCGCTCGGCGCTGGTCGCCGGCATGTGCGCGGCGCTGGCCGGCGTGTTCGTGGCGGCCTTCTTCGTCACTCCCGTGCGCCGCTTCTTCCTGCTGAGCGTGCCGACGCTCGGGATGGGCGCGACGGCGGCCGTCGCCTCGCTGCTCGCGATCGGGGCGCTGGCGCTCGCCGGCTTCAGCGCGGTGGCATCGGGCGAGCCGCTCGAGCCGGACTGAGGCCCCGGCGCGAGCCGCCCGATTCAGCCGAGCTGCTGGATCACAAGCGTGGCGGCTGCGGGATGAGTCCCCCCGGCGTCGGGGGTGATCGTCAGCGCGGGGGTGTTCCCGGCGGGGTTACGCACCTCGAGAGCCGAGTTCGCAACGGTCGTGGTGATCAGCGCTTCCCCGGTGATCAGGCTGGTGCCGGTCGCCCTGCCGAAGACGGTGTAGGGGATTTCGACCATGCCGCCGCCCGAATCGAGGGCGAGCACGAGCTGCCCCGGCTCGTTGGCCGAGATCGAGAAGCTCACACGGTAGGTCCCCACGGTGGAAAGCACGAATTCAGTCGTGTTCAGGCGTGCGATC
>DATINR010000045.1:0-27645 GCA_035473995.1 Solirubrobacteraceae bacterium | reverse complement strand
AAATACCCGCCGCACTACACCGACCAGCTGCCGCTGTACGCCAACCTGCTGCACGGCTCGCCGACGCTGACACACGCGCAGATCGCCGACTACTTCAAGGACGCCACGTTCGGCGTCGAGGAAGGCGACCTCGCCTCGAGCGTCAGCCCGCGCACCGACGTGACGATCGAGCGCGACAGCGGCTACGGCGTGCCGCACGTGTACGGCTCCACGCGCGCCGGCGTGATGTTCGGCGCGGGCTACGCCGGCGCCCAGGACCGCCTGTTCCTGATGGATGTGCTGCGCCACACCGCCAAAGCCGAACTGTCCTCGTTCGTCGGCGGCTCGGCCGGCAACCGCGCGATGGACCAGGTGCAGTGGACGATCGCGCCCTACACCGAAGCCGATCTGCAGTCCCAGCTCGACAACGCGCCGGTGCTGTACGGCGCCAAAGGGAGCCAGGTCGTCGAAGACGTCAAAGAATTCTGCGCCGGCATCAACGCCTACATCGCCGAAGCGCGGATCGACCCGAACAAGCTGCCCGCCGAGTACGCCGCGCTGGGAAAGCCGCCCGAAGAATGGAAGCCGACCGACGTGATCGCCGAGGCCTCGCTGATCGGCGGCATCTTCGGCATGGGCGGCGGCGCCGAGGTCCGCTCCGCGCTCACGCTCGAGGCCTTCGAAGCCAAGTTCGGCAAGAGCGCCGGGCGCAAGGCGTGGAAAGGCTTCCGCGAGCAGAACGACCCCGAGGCGCCGGTCACCGTCACCAAAGCCTTCCCGTATGAGACCGGCTCGCCGTTCTCGAAAACCGGACTGGCGATGCCCGACCCCGGCTCGGTCAGCTTCGTGCAGGACGGCTCGGGCGCGCCGGCCGCGAGCGCTCCTCCGGATACGACCCAGCGCACCGACACCCCCGACCCGGTGGCGATCCCGTCCGACGGCTCGCTCGGTGCGAAGCTGCTGCACAACGCGCTGGACGGCCCGGCGCTGATGTCCAACTGGGAGCTCGTCAACGCCAAGCACTCGACCAACGGCCACGCGATCGCCGTGATGGGCCCGCAGGTCGGCTACTACAACCCGCAGATCCTGATGGAGGAGGACCTGCACGGCCCCGGCATCGACGCGCGCGGCGCGTCCTTCCCGGGAGTGAACCTGTACGTCGAGCTCGGCCACGGGCGCGACTACGCGTGGAGCGCGACGACGGCGACGGCCGACAACGTGGACACGTTCGCCGAGGTGCTCTGCCAGGACGAATTTCACTACCTCTACAAGGGCGAATGCCTGCCGATGGAAAAGCTCGAACGGACGAACGCGTGGACGCCGAACGCGTCAGACCAGACGCCGCCCGGCAGCGAAACGCTGACCGTCTACCGCACGGTCCACGGGATCGTCTATGCCCGCGGCAAGGTCAAGGGTCAGGACGTCGCCTTCGCCAGCGCGCGCACCAGCTACTTCCACGAGGCCGACTCGGCGATCGGCTTCTCCGAGTTCAACGAACCCGGCTTCGTCACCAGCCCCCGGCAGTTCCAGCTCGCCGCGTCGGACATCAACTTCGCCTTCAACTGGTCCTACGTCGATGCGAACCACATCGCCTACTACCTGTCGGGCGCCTACCCGCAGCGCGCCGCCAAGACCTCGCCCGACTTCCCGATCCTCGGCACCGGTGAATACGACTGGGCCGGCTATGACCCGAAACTGCACACGACCGAGGAGATCCCCTTCGCGGCGCACCCCAACGCGATCGACCCGACCTTCCTCGTCTCGTGGAACAACAAGCAGGCGCCGCGCTTCGCCTCTGCCGACGACAAGTACGCGTTCGGCTCGATCTACCGCATGCAGCTGATCCGCAACTTCATCGAAAGAGATCTCGCCGGCGGGAAAAAGATGGAACCGGCGCAGCTCGTCAGCGCGATGGACGAGGCCGCCACGCAGGACATCCGCAGCGTGCAGCTGTGGCCGATCCTCAAGCAGGTGCTCGGCAGCCCGAGCGACCCGCAGCTGCGGAGCGCGATCGCAGAGCTCGACAGCTGGTACGCCGACGGCGGCCACCGGCGCGACCTGAGCAACGCCAGCATCTCCAAACCCGGCAGCTACCAGCACAACGAAGCGATCACGCTGATGGACGCCTGGTGGCCGAAACTGCTCGAAGCCGAGTTCCACCCGGCGCTCGGCGACCCCGCGTTCGGCGAACTGCGCGGGATGCTCGAATTCGGCCAGCCCAACCCGGGCGGCGAACCGGCGGCGCCCGACTTCGCCGACGGCTGGTACGGCTACGTCAGCAAGGACCTGCGCGACCTGCTCGCCGCGAACGGCGAAGGCGCCCAGCCGAAAGGTCCCTACTCCCAGCTCTACTGCGGCTCCGGCTCGCTGACGGCGTGCCGCCAGGCGCTGCAGCAGTCGCTCACCGAAGCGCTGTCGGTCACGCCGCAGCAGCTCTACGGCCACGGCGAATGCGCCGAAGACCCGCAGGCCAGCTGCTTCGACATGAACCGCTTCACGAGCGCCAGCGGGGTCTCGGTACCGCCGTTCCCGTTCCAGAACCGCCCGACCTTCCAGCAGGTCGTCGAGCTGACGAAAACGCTGCCGCGCTGAGCCGGCGTCTAGCGGTGCTGCTCGGGCAGCAGGTGGCTGAGCCCGTTCCAGGCGAACGACACCTGCAGCTCGACGACCTGCGCGCGGGTGAGCTTGGGGTTGGCCCGCCACCACTTGGCGACCTGCTCGGAGGAGCCCGAGATCGCATGGGCGTAGGCGTTGACCGTCACGGCGTCCGCGTCGGGCGCGATCGCGGCGATCAGGTCGCGGATCCGCTCGACGGTGGCGAAGCGCAGCTCGGCGATCTCCTCGGCGGCGCCGCCGGCGAGCTCGACGCCGCCGAACAGCACCGCCCAGCGCTGCCCGCGGCGCTCGACGAACTCGAAGTAGGCATCGGTGCCGCGCTCGACCATCTCGCGCGGCGTGCTCGCGCTCGCGACCGCGGACAGGATCATCTCCTCGAGCTCGCCGCGCGCGCGCCGCAGGCAGGCGAGGTAGACGCCCTCCTTGTCGCCGAAGTGGTCGTAGACGATCGGTCGTGAGACGCCCGCGATCCGCGCGATCGCATCGATCGATGCGCCGCCGTAGCCGTGCAGCGCGAACTGCTCCTCGGCGACGTCGAGCAGCTGCTGCTCGCGCACCTGTCGCGGCACGCGGCCGTGCCGGTAGCCGCTTACGAGAGCGGGGGAATCTGTGGTGTCCGAAGTGCTCAGAAATCTGAGTTTACAACCCGTAGGTTACGGGAAGTAAAGGCTACGCACTGTAAACCTACACCGTGTCAACCGGGGATCTGGCGGGACGGGACGAGCAGGGATGGGGATGGGGATGAACGGAGAGGGCCGAGGGTTGGGCAGGCGGGCAGGGCGAGGGAACGCTTCGGAGGCGGGACCGAAGGCAGCGGGGGGTGGGCGTGTGGGCGCCCACCCCCGGCTTCGCGACGCATGGCGCGCGCTGCTCGCCGGCGGCGCGACGCGGAGCGCGTTGCTTGTCGCCGCCCTGATCGCGGCCGTGCTCGCGCTCGGCGCCGGCTCTGCGCTGGCCTCGTTCCCCTACGTCGGCAGCGGCAGCGCCAACGACCCGGCCAGCTGGAAGCTCGCGCCGGGGCAGGTGCCGAGCAACATCGGCGGACTGGCGTGGAAGTTCGCGGCGACGCCCGCCAAACCGTCGGCGACGAACCCGCTCGAAGCGGTCACGACGCAGAAAAACAACTCGCAGATGGACGAGCTGTGCGGCGTCACGGGCATGAGCCTGGTCGACGCCAACGCGACGATGCCGGCCGGCACAGGCTCGTGCATCGCCGCCGGCACGCCTCTGCACACGGCCTTCGCGGTCAGCGTCGGGCGCCCGGACGTCTCGATCGGCGAGCTCGACTCGGGCATCGAGTGGAACAACGCGGGCGACATGTCCCAGCTGCGCGCCAAGGTGATGCTCAACGTCGGCGAGCTGCCGGCGCCGAAAGCCGATCTGGCGACGGCGTTCGACTCCTCGACCCACGTCGACTGCGCGACGGCGCGAGCGGCGAGCGGCGGCGACTACGACGCCGCCGGCGGCATGCCCGGAGGCACGCCGGGCGGCAGCGGGCCGATCCCCTACGACGTGCTCGAACAGGGTGTGTTCAACGTGCTCGACTACGCCTGCGACTCGCGCGTGGCGCACGTGGTCGAAAGCTATCCGCGCTGCGCCAACCCGCCGACGACGAGCGAATGCCGCAACGGGCCGGCCGGGATGCTCACGCCGGAGGACTTGATCATCGCCTTCTCCGACGGCGCCGATCACGACCACAACGGCTACGCCGGCGACATCGCGGGCTGGAACTTCGTCGACGACAACAACGACGCCTACGACGAGGTGCAGTACGGCCACGGGACGGGCGAGGACGAGGACTCCACGGCGGAAGCGAACAACAGCGCCGGCGAGATCGGCACGTGCCCGAACTGCGAGGTGCTGCCGCTGCGCGTGGGCGAGTCCTTCGTGGCCGAGGCCAACCGCTTCGGCGAGGCCACGATCTACGCGACCGATCGTGGCGTCGACGTCGTGCAGGAGGCCTTGGGCAGCCTCAACGATCCGGTGTTCGCGCGCGAAGCGATCGACTACGCCTACCACCACGGCGTCGCCGTGATCGCCTCGGCTGCGGACGAGGCGGCCGAGCATCACAACCAGCCGGGCGCACTGCCGCACACGATCGTCGTCAACGCGATGGAAGGGCCGTCGGACCTCGAAGGGGTGCCGATCACGAACACGCCGCCCTCCTACCAGCAGCTCGACGGCTGCACGAACTTCGGCACGCGGATCGACGTGTCCGTGCCGGCCACCTCGTGCTCGTCGGAGGCGACGGGCAAGAGCTCGGGCGTGGTCGGGCTGATCTACGGCGCGGCGCTCAACGCATGCGGGGCGAGCCTGTACGGCGAATGCTCGAGCGGCTCGGGGACGAAATTGAAAGCGGCGGCGGACTGCACGCGCGTCGACGGCCGGCCGTGCCCGATCACGGCCGACGAGGTGCGTCAGCTGATGGCCTCGGGCAACATCGAAGGCACGCCGGTCAACGGCTCCTCGACGCTCGGATCGAACGCGCCGAGCAGCGGCAAAACGGCGGCCGATCGCGGCGAAGGCGGACAGGCGGACGACGTGAACACCGCCGCGTCGCCGGAAACGGCGTGCAGCGTGGGCATGGCGCCGACGTGCACCGACCCCAACCTCAACTCGACGTTTGCCACCGACGAGAACGGCGGCGTGATCGGCCCGCTGCCCGACACCGTCCGCTACCCCTCGCGCAAGGGCTGGGACGAGTTCTTCGGCTACGGCCGCCTGGATTCGTACAAGGCCGTCGAAGCCGCGGCGCAGGGTTGGATCCCGCCGCAGGCCGACATCACCTCGCCCGAATGGTTCCAGCAAATGGACCCGGGACAGGAATCGTTCGCGCTCGACGGCGCGGTCGGCGCGCGCGGCAAATACACCTGCCGCGTGGAAGTCGCCCCGGGCGCGCAGCCGAACAACGCGCCGAGCGCCGCGAGCGGAGACTTCGCGAGCGTGCCGTCGAACTACTGCGACGGCAGCACGGTGCACGGCAAATGGTTCTCGGGCCTGCTGGCGAACGTCAGCACGGCGACGCTCGCGGCGCTGTTCCCCAAAGGCGCGCCGACATCGTTCACGGGCAACGAGAACGGCGGCGGCGCGCAGAGCTCCAACGGCCGTCCGAACACGCTGCCCTATGCGTTCACGGTGCGCGTCGTCGTGGCCACGGCTCCCGGCGCCCCCGGCCCGGCGATGACCGGTCAGGACCGCCGCCAGCTGTTCCTGCACCGCGACGCGGACATGCTCAAAGGCTTCCCGCCGGAGATGAAAGGCGACGGCGACGCCAGCCCGGTGCTCGCGGACCTCGCCGGCAGCGATTCCAACCAGCTGATCGTGGCCAACTCGGACGGCTGGATCCACGCCTATCAGTACACCCCGGCGGGCGGCACGCTCAAAGACCTCCCCGGCTGGCCGGTGCACACCGACCCGCTGCCGCTGCACGGCGGCGAGCACGCCTTCAGCGGAGGCGGCTTGACGACGGCGCACTACGACCCGGTGATCGAGGCGCCGGCGGTCGGCGACCTCACGGGAGACGGCGAGCTGGCCGTCGTGGCCGACGACGTGCAGGGCAACGTCTACGCCTGGAACGCCAAAGGCGAACGGATCTTCCACGAGACCTCCAACCCGGCCTACTCGGGCGCGCCGCTGGCGGGCGACCCGGCGTGGGAGGCGCAGCGCTACGGCGTGCGCGAGCGCACGGAGGCGGGCTTCGTCACCTCGCCGGTGCTCGCCGACCTCGAAGGAGAAAAAGGCAAAGGACTCGACATCATCGCGGCGGCCGAGGACCGTCACGTCTACGCATGGCACCCCGGCGGCGAAGCGGTCAAAGGCTTCCCGGTGCTCGTCGAGGACCCGGACAAGCTCGAGTCGATCGATGCGACGAGCAACCAGCCGCAGTTCAACGCGAACGTGCCGTCGGGCCAGGACAAATCGGAAGACCAGGGCAAGATCGTCGACACGCCCGCTGTGGCCCAGCTCGACGGCCCGGGCAAACCGCCGACGATCATCGTGGGCACGAACGAGGAGTACCTCGCCGGCGAGGGCAACGAAGGCGAACTCAACGCCAGCGGCGTGAACACGGCCTCGCTCGGCACGGTCGGCGCTTCGGGCCTGTTGAAGTTCGCCAACGGGCGCGTGTACGCGATCAAGGCCGGCGGCTGCTCCGCGGACCCGTCCTCGTGCGCGACCGGCGGGATCAAATGCGAAGGCTCCAAATGCACGTCGACGGTGTTCCGCGAAGGCTGGCCGGCGAAGGTCGGGATCATCGACGCGGGCCTCTTGCCGGACGTGGGCGAGGGCATCAACGGCTCGCCGGTCGTCGCCCCCGTGCTCTGCCCGCAAGGCGGCGAAGGGCTGAAGATCGGCGTCACGCCGGATGCCGGTCCGGGGTACGTGTTCAACTCCGACGCGAGCTCCTGCTACGGCTCCTCCGAAGGCAAGGACAACGCGCTGCAGACGGACGCGAGCGCGAGCGCGAGCAAAGTCGACACGCCGGCGTTCCCGACGGTCGGCGAGCCGGCGTTCGGCACGCTCGACGGCACGAGCACGAGCATCTTCGCGCCGGCGGCGGGCCTCGTGCGCGCGCTGGACGTGGTCGCGCCGGACTACCAGAAGGGCGGCCAGGACTTCATCGCGGGCTGGAACGCGAACAGCGGCCAGTTCTCGCCGGGCTTCCCGGCGGTGGACAACGACCTCTCGTTCATCACGGGCGAGACGATCGGCGACGTGACCGGCGAAGCGCCCAAACAGGAGGTCGTGGCGGGAACGGCGTCGCAGGACCTGCAGGCCTACAACAGCGCGGGCGCCGCAGCGAGCTCGGCCTGGCCGAAGCTCACGGGCGGCTGGACGGTCGCGACCCCGGTGCTCGGCTCGATCGGCACGATCGACACGGCCTCGTCGGCCAAGAAGGACGTCGTCTCGATCACGCGCGAAGGCACGGTTGCGGTTTACACGACGCCGGCCGCGGCCTGCTCGCCGAGCTCGTGGCCGTACTTCCACCACGACGTCGCCAACTCGGGCGACTACACGCGCGACGCGGTCACGCCGGGAGTGGCGCTGCAGGCTGCGGTCGCCGAAGGCACGCTGACGTGGACGGCGCCTGGCGACGACCTGATGTGCGGGACGGCGAGCAGCTACGAAGTGGTGACCTCGGCCAGCCCGATCACACCGCAGAACTTCGCCGCGGCGGCGCCGGTGCCCGGAGCGCCGACGCCGTCTGCGGCGGGGACGTCGCAGTCGTTCGCGCTGCCGGCGGACACCCAGCGCTACGTGGCGATCCGCGCGGTCGACGAGCAGGGCAACGTGGGCCGGCCGGCGGTGAGCGAATACACCGCCGGACCGGCGCTGCCGGCGCTCGGTCGCTGCGTCAAAGTCGCCAAACGGACGGGCGAATACGAAGGCGGCAAATGCTTGACCGAAAGGCACGGCACCGGGAACTACGACTTCCTCCCCGGGCCCGGCGCGGCGAAGAAATTCACCGGGCAGCTCGGCGCGGTCACGCTTGAAACGACGGGCGCGAAGAAGATCACATGTTCGTCGGGCACGGCGGCCGGCGAATACACGGGCGCCAAAACGGAGACGGTCACGCTGACGCTGAGCGGCTGCGAACGGCCGGCCACGCACTCGTCGTGCCAGAGCGCGTCGGCAGCGTCGGGGCAGATCGTCACGAACCAGCTCGAAGGGCGACTCGGCTTCATCCGCTCGGGCAGCAAAGCGATCGTCGGACTCGATCTCGCGCGCGAAGGAGCGCTGGCGACGTTGGAATGCGCGAGCTCGGCGCCGGGCGGCAAAGAAACGGTGACGCTCGAAGGCTCCGCGATCGGGATGGTCAAGCCGATCGACCTGATGAGCACCAAGTTCACGGACGCCTACACGCAGAAAGCCGGCCACCAGAAACCCGAACAGTTCGAGGCCGGGCCGAAAGACACGCTGGTCACCTCGATCGCTGCGGGACTCGAAAAAAGCTCTGAACAGACGGGCCTCGCGGCGACGCTGACCGTCACGAACGAAGAACCGCCGGAGATCAAAGCGAGACCTTGAGGCGCGCGGGTTCGAGCGAGCCGGATGTGCTTGGCTTGCGCGGTGCCCGCCGTCGCCGGCTCGCCCGACCCCCCGGAGCTCCCGAGCGAGCTGGCCACGCTCGAGGTTGCCGCGATCGAGCCGGAGGCGAGCTTCGTCGAGGTCGAGCTGAGCGGCGACTCGTGGCCGGGCCTGCAGGCGAAGGACGTCTCGTTCAAAGCGAGCCGGCTCGCGAACGTGGACCTCTCCGGGGCCGCGCTCGAGCGGCTCTGGCTGAGCCACTGTGAGCTGAGCGGCTGCAACCTCGCGAACCTCCGGGCTACGGGTGCGCGGGTGCAGACGACACGCATCGCGGACAGCCGCATGACGGGCATCGCCTTCGCCGAGGCGACGCTCAGCGACGTGACCTTCAGCGCCTGCCGCATCGATCTCGCCGCGTTAGGCTTCGCACGGCTCGAGCGCGTCACGTTCGAGGACTGCCTGCTCGCGCAGAGCGACTTCCTCGAGGCGAGGCTCGAGCACGTGCGCTTCTACGATTGTGACCTGACGGGCGCCGACTTCCGCGGCGCGCGCCTGGAGGTGTGCGAGTTCCGGCGCAGCAACCTCAGCGGGATCGAGCATGTGAGCGGCCTGCGCGGGGCGTCGCTCGAATGGCCCTACCTCGTCGAGCTCGCCGGAGTCTGGGCTGCGGAGCTGGGGATCGGCGTGCTCGATCAGGACGAGGCCGGCAATGAGGCGGCGGGCCCGCAGAGGGGCGAGAGGTAACGATGGGCATCGAACGATGAGCGTGCTCGACCCCGGCACCGGATCGGATGAGGCCTACCGGCTCGACGCGAGCAAGCCGAGGTCGATCGGGGAGATCGTCCGCGCGGCGGGCGCGCTGTACCGTCGCTATCCGCTGCTGTTCGCGATTCTTGCTGCCGCGGTGATCGTCCCGTATGAGCTGATCGTGCTCGCGGCGACGGGCGACGGACCGTTGCGTCACGGGCACGAGAACGCCGGCGTCTCGTGGTTGCTGCTGCTACTGCGCACATCGCTCATCACGCCGCTCGTCTCGGCGCTGCACATGCATGCGGTCGTGACGATCGCGAAGGGGCGAAGACCGCGCCTCGCGGAGGTGGCCCGGCGCGGCGCGATGGCTTTGCCTGTCGTGGCGGCGGCTGAGATCGTCTCGGGCATCGGCATCTTCCTCGGCTCGATCGCCCTGGTCGTGCCGGGCATCCTGCTTGCGGTGCGCTGGGCGGTGGTGGCGCAGGCAGCTGCGCTCGAGGGCAAGGGCTGGGTCGACGCGCTGCGCAGCAGCAGAAGGTTGACGACGGGTCACGGCTGGCACGCGTTCGGGCTGCTGCTGGTGACAGGCGTGCTGAACGCGGCGGTGCTGTTCGGAGCCCGCGCAATCCCGCTCGGCAGCAGCTCGGGTGCGGGCTCGGTGGCGGTGGGCACTACGGTCGAGACGCTGGTCGCCTCGTTTTCGGCGCTCACGCTGGCGCTGCTCTACTTCGACCTGCAGGCCAGGCGCGATGCCGCCGGCGCCGAGACTCCGCGCACGGCTCCGCGCGAGCACGCGCACCTGCGCGATCTCGATTGAGACGCTCGCCCCGCGCTTCGCTAGGTTCAGCCGATGGCGCTGCACCCGCTGGCAGAGAACTTCGCGTCGGTGGCGGAGGCGTACGAGCGCGGTCGCCCGGAGTACCCGCGGGCGGCGATCGGCGCGCTGACGGCGGAGCTGGGCCTGGCCCCGGAGGCGCGCGTGCTCGACCTGGCGGCGGGCACGGGCAAGCTCACGCGGGCGCTCGTGGCGGCGGGATTGGACGTGGTGGCGGTCGAGCCGCAGGGGCCGTTGCGCGCGGCGCTTGCGGCGAGCGTCGGCGAGGAGCGGGTGCTCGACGGGCTGGCCGAGCGGATTCCGCTGGCGGACGACTCGCTCGATGCGGTGACGGTGGCGGACGCGATCCACTGGTTCGACCACGCGCCTGCGCTGGCGGAGATCGCCCGCGTGCTGCGCCCGGGCGGGGGGCTGGCGGTGCTCGTGACGGCGGCCGACTGGAGCGGCGCGAGCTGGGCGGACGAGCTCGGCCGGATGCTGATGGGACTGCGCCCGGATCATCCCCACTTCGACGGCCCGGCGTGGCAGGACTCGGTGCGCGAGAGCGGCGGCTGGTCCGAGCCGCGCGAGATCCGCGTGACGGTGAGCCAGCCGACGAGCCCGCAGCGCCTGCGCGATCACATCGAGTCGTTCAGCTGGATCGCGGCGATGGCAGACGGCGAGCGCGCGGAGCTGCTGGCGCGAATCGAGGCGATCATCCGCGCCGGCGAGACCCCGAGCGAGCTGCCGTTCCACGTGGCGATCGGCCTGACCTCGCCGCTCTGATCTCTTCTCTTATTAATAAATAGAGAGAACGCGCCGAGGATGGAGGCACGCGCGGCGCACCACCCGAGGCCGCGCCGGTGTCGCCTGCCGGTAGCTTGCGTGCGATGGCGTGGGCAGACGTACACGGGGGCGGGCACGCAGAGCACCGCCGCGGGCAGGCCTATGCGCTGGCGGCGGCGCTGGCGTGGTCGACGGGCGGCATCCTGCAGCGCCAGGTGTCGGCCGGCGCGGCCGACCAGATCGTGGGCCGCGCGTGCTTCGCCTTCGTCGCGGTGCTCGCGTTCGTCCGCTTCGGCGAAGGGACGGGGCTGCGCGAGGCGGCGCGCTCGGTGGCGAACACGGCGGGCCTCGTCGTCGCGGCCGGGATCGCGGCGGCGTCAGCGACGTTCATCGTCGCGCTCAACCACACGAGCGTCGCGCACGTGCTCGTGATCCAGGCGATCACACCGATCCTCGCCGGGCTGTTCGCGTTCCGGACGCTGCACGAGCCGCTGTCGGCGCGCACGTGGGGGGCGATGCTGCTCGCCGTGCTCGGGATCGCCGTGATGGTCGGCGTGCCGCGCGGAGGCAACGCGCTGGGCGAGCTGATGGCCTTGCTCTCGCCCCTCTCCTTCGCCGTGGTGATCGTCGTCGCGCGCCGCCACCGCGACGTCTCGATGACCCCGGCGACGGCGCTGGCGCAGCTGATGCTGATCGTGTTCGTGCTGCCGTTCGTGCACGCAGGTGAGCTGCACGGCTCCGACGTCGGCTGGCTCGCTCTGCTCGGGCTCGGACAGCAGGGCTTCGGGCTCGTCTTCTTCACGATGGGCGCGCGCTTGATCCCGGCCGCCGCGATGGGCCTGATCCTGCTGCTCGAGTCCGTGCTCGGCACCGTCTGGGGCTGGCTCGGCACGTCGGAGGGGCCGAACGTGTCGACCGTGCTCGGCGGCCTGATCGTGCTCGGCGCCGTCGCGATCAAGCTGCGCGAGGACAACGCGCGCGCCGCACGCGAGCAGGCCGCCGTGGCTACAGTCCCGTGAGATGAACCGTCTGCACGGCGTGATCTGCTCGTCGCGATGGTGGGGGCGCACCGTCGAGCGCGAGCTGCTGCCCTGGGGCCTGTCGCGGCTCGAGCTGGGCGAGGACGTGCTCGAGATCGGCCCCGGCTTCGGCGCGACGACGAAGGTGCTCGCCGAGCGCCCCGGTGCGCTGACCGTGCTCGAGCTCGACCCCGGCTACTGCGAGCGCCTGCGCCGCGAGCTGCCCGAGCGCGTGCGGGTCGTGCAGGGCGACGCGACCGCGATGCCGTTCGAGGACGGGCGCTTCTCGGCGGTCGTGTGCTTCACGATGCTGCACCACCTGCCCTCGCCCGCCGCGCAGGATCTGCTGCTCGGCGAGGCCGCGCGCGTGCTGCGTCCGGGCGGCGTGCTCGCCGGCACCGACAGCATCGGCACGAGCCGCTCCTTCCGCCTGCTGCACGTCGGCGACACGCTCGTCCCGGTCGCGCCCGACGGGCTCCCGGCACGCCTGCAGGCGGCCGGCCTGGCCGAGCAGGAGATCGCCAAGAGCGAGAGCTCCTTCCGCTTCCGCGCGCGCAAGCCGTGAGCGAGCTCCAGTTCCTCGGCGCGCTCGAGCTCGAGCTGCTGCGCCACCGCGAGCTGCACGCCTCACGCCCGGCGCACGAGCTGTTCCAGACCTCGACCGTGCAGGCGCTGCTCGCGGGCGACTACGACGGCGATGTGACGCTCGGCGAGATCCTCGAGCACGGCGATCTCGGGCTCGGCACGCTCGACGGGCTCGACGGCGAGCTGATCGTGCTCGACGGCCAGGCGTGGAAGGCGCGCCTGGACTGCACGCTCGAGCGCCCGGCGCTGTCGTCCAAGTCACCCTACGCCGTCGTCGTGCCGTTCACGGCAGGCGAGCCGATCGAGCTGCGCGGCCCGTTCGGCGAGGCCGAGCTCGAAGCGCAGCTCGGCGAGCGCGTCACGGCGGCCACGCGGCCGACGGCGGTCCGCATCGATGGGCGCTTCGCCGATCTGCACGTGCGCTCGGTCCCGCGCCAGCGGCCGCCCTACCGGCCGCTGGCCGAGGCGATCGAGCAGCAGCAGGTCAGCGTGCTGGGGGAGGCTTCGGGCACGATGATCGGCTTCTGCTTCCCCGACGCGCTCGACGGCATCGAGATGGTCGGCGCGCACCTGCACTTCATCGACGACGCGCGCGAGCGCGGCGGGCACGTGCTCAGCTACACGCTGCTGGCGGCCACGGCCTGGCTCGACGGCGCGACGGCGCTGCACGTCGAGCTGCCCGGCGACGTTGCCGCTCCCGATCGCGGCGCGAGCATCGACCAGGCCGCGCTGCATCGCCTGGAGAGCGATCGCTGAGAGCAGCCGGATCGCTCGCGAGGCGAGGTTTTCGTCCGGCTCTTCGGTGGAATACTCAGAGCGTGCCCTACGACGCCGAGCTCGGGCCGACGCGCTACCTCGCCGCCGAGGACCGCTACGAGGCGATGCCCTACCGCCGCAGCGGCCGCAGCGGGTTGCAGCTGCCGGCGATCTCGCTCGGGCTGTGGCAGAACTTCGGCGACGACCGCCCGCTGCGCGACAGCCGCGCGATCCTCAGGCGGGCGTTCGACCTCGGCATCACGCACTTCGACCTGGCCAACAACTACGGGCCGCCCTACGGCAGCGCCGAGCTGAACTTCGGGCGCGTCTTCGCCGAGGACCTGCGTCCCTACCGCGACGAGCTAGTGATCTCGACGAAGGCCGGCTACGACATGTGGCCGGGCCCGTACGGCGAGTGGGGCTCGCGCAAGTACCTGCTCGGCAGCCTCGACCAGAGCCTCGCGCGGATGGGCCTGGACTACGTCGACATCTTCTACTCGCACCGCTTCGACCCGCAGACGCCGCTCGAGGAGACGATGGGCGCGCTCGACGCGGCCGTGCGCGCGGGCAAGGCGCGCTACGCGGGCATCTCCTCCTACGGGCCCGAGCGCACCGAGCAGGCGGCGAAGCTGCTGCGCGAGCTGGGCACGCCGCTGCTGATCCACCAGCCGTCCTACTCGATGCTCAACCGCTGGATCGAGCGCGGTCTGCTCGACGTGCTCGAGCGCGAGGGCGCCGGCGCGATCGTCTTCTCGCCGCTCGCGCAGGGCCTGTTGACCGACAAGTACCTGCATGGCGTGCAAGACGACTCGCGCGTTCGTCGAGGCAACTACTTCTCGGCCGAGATGATCACCGACGAGGTCCTTCAGCGTGTCGCTGCGCTCAACCAGATCGCCGAGCGCCGCGGGCAGACGCTCGCGCAACTCGCGATCTCGTGGGCGCTGCGCGACGAGCGCGTCAGCTCGGCGCTGCTCGGCGCCAGCAGCGTCGCGCAGCTCGAGCAGAACGTCGCGGCGCTGCAGCGCCTGGAGTTCAGCGAGGACGAGCTCGCCGAGATCGACCGCCACGCCCTCGACGCCGGCATCAACCTGTGGGCTGCGTCGAGCGACGCCTGAGCCGCGCTACGCTGCGCGCGTGAGCACGCCGGAGTTCATCGCCAGCCGCTCGACGCCCACGGCGCCGGTGGCCGCGGGGACGCTGATCGCCGGCTACGCCGTTGCCGCCGGCAGCGGCTCGCGCCCGCTCGGCGGCGTCGTGCTGCTCGCCGGCGGGCTGTGGTGCGTGCGCGCGTGGGCGCGGCGCAACGGCCAGCGCACGGCGTGCGCGCTCGCCTGCGTCGGGCTCGCCGCGTTCGTCCTCTCGCACGTGCTCGCCCGCGCGATCGGCGCGTGGCCGGCCGTGCTGCTCGTCGCCGCGGCTACGGGCGCCGCGGCGTGGGTGTACGCCGACACGCGCGCCTGACTCGCGCGCGGTGCCTCGCCCACATGCGGACGTGCCCGCCGAGCGGCCCGACTGCTCGACCCCGGCGCGGTGGAGGCGTGAACCCGCGCCGGAGTCGAGACCGCGGGATCAGCGCACGGTCACGCGCAGCACGCGCGAGCCGAGGCTCGCCCGCCCGCTGTCGCCCGCCCACTGAGCCACGAACACCGACGAACCGGTCGTGTGCCAGGTCGTCGTGAAGCTGCCGCCGTTGGCGCCGGCCGTGGCCGTCCGGTGCTGCCAGAATCCGCCCTTGAGGCTGCGCCGGGAGACGACGATCTGCTCGCCGCCCTGCGCGCCCTTGAGCACGCCGTCGATCCTGATCGCGCCGTGCGCGCGCCTGAGCTTGCGCTTGCGCAGGTGCGTGCTCTTGGTCGCGATCGTCAGCGACGAGGCCGCGCCGGCGTCGCCGCCGGTGTTGGTGAAGAACAGCAGCCGTTCGTCGCCGCTGCCGGATTCGGTCGCGCCGTTGACGAGCGCGAAGGCGTTGCTCGCGCCTTCGGCGACGAGTCCGGTCGAGGGGATCGCACCGGCGGCGATCAGCTGCGGGTGCCACGTCGCGCCTCCGTCTGCGGTGTGCAGCACGTAGGCGTCGCGCGTGTCGTCGCCGAACGAGCTGACCGTGAGGAACGCGTGCAGCGGATCCGCGAAGGACACTCCGGTCGCGCTGCTCGTGCCCGTGGCGAGCTGCTCTGACCAGCTGCGCCCGCCGTTGGACGTGCGCCACAGCCGCCCGGCCGTGTCGAGCAGCATGCCGCTGCTCGCGTTCACGAACGAGACGTGTTCGATCGCGATCCGCGACCTGCCCTTCCTGTTCGTCAGCGGCAGCTTCACGGCGCTCCAGCTGCCGCCGCCGTTGGTGGAGCGGATCAGCGAGCGCAGCCCGTAGGCGAAAGTCGCCGAGCCGGCGATGTCGACTTCGGCCACGCGCGCCTTCGACACGACGCGGCCCCCGACGGGGTTGAAGCGCCCGCCGGCGACCGAGCGGTAGATGCCGACCGGGCCGACGAGCAGCACCGAGTTGCCGGCGACCGCTGCCACCGAGCTGGCCGGCCTGCTCGTGCCGGGGTCGAGCGTGCGCCAGCTCGCGCCGCCGTTGTTCGTCAGCTGCAGACCGCCCGTTTCGTCGAGCGCGTAGCCGATGCTGGCCGATGCGAACGAGGCGTCGCGCAACCTCGCCGAGGTCTGCGTGGCGAGCGTGCTCCACGTGGCGCCGCCGTCCTTGGAGAGCGCCAGCGTGCCGTTGGCCCCGGCGGCGTAGACGAGCCCGGCGGGCCCGCTGCGCAGCCGCGAGAACTGACCGCCGACGTCGTGGCTGGCGCTCGCGAACGTCGCGCCGCCGTCGCCGGAGACGACCGTCGTGCCGCCGACGCCTACGCCGACGACGCGCGTCGGCGAGGAGTAGGCGGCGCCCAGGATCGGCGCGCTCGAAGGCGTGATCGTCGAGGCCGTCGCGCCGCCGTCAGTCGTGCGCACGAGGTGGTCGCCGCCGGCCACGTTCAGCACGCAGGTGATCGCGTCGGCGCAGTCGATCGCGGTGAAGTTGTTGGACGCGCCGATCGCGTCGGTCGTCCACGTAGCCCCGCCGTCGGCGCTGCTCAGGAGCGTTTTCGGGCCGATCGCGAGGGCGTGCGCCGGGTCGACGAAGTGCAGCGCCGTGATGTTCGCCGAGGGCAGCGTGACCGGCGTCCAAGACACGCCGCCGTCGCCCGTCTTGAACTCCGTGCTCTGTCCGCCGCTGGGCGGCCCCGCGACGACGATGCCGCTCGTCGGGCTCGCGAAGTGGATGTCGATGCCGGCGTTGCCGCCGCCGCCGCTGGAGGCCGGCGTGCCGGGGATGCCCGTCTCGCGCGAGAAGGTGCTTCCGCCGTCCTGTGTCATCAGCACCGAGCCGCTGCGCAGCAGCAGGAATCCGACCTGGGCGGAGACGAAGCTGAAGGCCTGCACCTGGTCGTGGCAGTTGGCTTCGGCGACCGTGAAGATCTTCGTGAACACGGTGCCGCCGTCGGTCGAGATGCGCAGGACGCAGCCGTTGGCGCTGCCCACGACGACCGTGCTCGGGTCGACGATCTGCAGGCGCGTGAGTTCGCCGGAGGTGCCCGTCGCGAGGCCAGACCACGTCGCGCCGCCGTCGAGCGTCTTCAGCGCCGTGCCGTTGTCGCCGACGGCATAACCGAGCGGTCCGGCGAACGAGATCGCGTTCAGCGTGTTGCCCTGCGGCGAGGGGTTGCCCCACGCCCAGCCCGACTGGCTCACGGTGACCGACGCGAACGCGCCGCTCGCCGTGCACAGCGCCAGTGCCGCCGCCAATGCAGCGATCGCCAATCCGAAGCGCGCCTTGCTCAGAACGTGCATGCCGTCCTCCCCAATCCAGTTCTTGGAATCAGCCTGCCCGCACGACGCGCGAGCAAAGGGGTAAACCCGGGACGCCGCCCGAAGTCGCGCAGCGGGTCGGCGCGCGGCGCGCCGGTGCCCGAAGCGGTGGGGCGGGGAGCGTAAGAAAGCTCTGAGGTTCCCCACAGGAAGGGCTAACAGTCGCGCTCGATACTGCCGTCCATGAGCGCACAGCTGACGGGCATATCGGCAACCGCCGTCGGCCCGCACCTCTACTGGCTGGCCAGCCGCGCGGCCGGCAGCGCGGCGCTGCTGCTCTCGAGCGCCTCCGTCTGTGTCGGCCTGGCCAGCAGCATGCGCCTGCTCAAGGGGCGCGTCGCCGACCTACGCGTGACGCACGAGGCGCTCTCGCTGGCGACGATCGCCGCGCTGCTCGTGCACGTGCTGACGCTGCTCGGCGACGGCTTCCTGCACCTCAGCCCAGCCGAACTGACGGTGCCGTTCCTCAGCGGCTACCAGACGCTGTGGACCACCGTCGGCATCGTCGGCTTCTGGATGCTGCTCGCGCTCGGCCTCTCCTACTACGCCCGCGCCAGGATCGGCGTGCAGCGCTGGCGCGTGCTGCATCGCTTCACCGCGCTCGCCTGGGTGCTCGGCCTCGCGCACTCGCTCGGCGAGGGAACCGACGCCGGCCAGGCCTGGTTCCTGGCGATGATCGCGATCGTCGTGCTCCCCGCGCTCGCGCTGCTCGCGGCGCGCGGCGCGAAAGCCTCGATCGCGAGGTCCGCCGCGACACGCGCTCATCAGGGTGCCGTGGGCAGCTTCGGCGCGGCCGGCCCGAGCGGGGCGCCACGATGAGCCCGCGCGAGGCAAGGGCGCTCGCCGCCGGCCGCCGCGCCGAGCTGCTCAGGCGCGCACGGAAGATCAGGCGTGCCGTCGCCGCCGGCGCCGCTGCGCTGTTCATCGCGATGTTCCTCGTCGTCTACGTCCAGCTCGCCTCCGGCCACGACCCGGCGCTGTCGGCCTCCTCCAAGGCGCGCACGACGACGACCTCCGGCGGCTCCGGTGCCTCCACGTCCACGATCCAGTCGAGCGGCGAAGCTTCGAGCTCGAGCGCCGAAGAAGCCTCGACCGAAGAAGCCTCGGCCGAAGAATCGTCGGGCGAAGAATCGAGCGAAGCCGAATCGGGGACGAGCGAATCGAGCGGCGAAGAATCGCAGTCGAGCGAATCGACCAGCCCGATGACGACCTCTCAGTCGTGAGCGAGCTGCTCGGAACGGGCGAGCAGCTCGAGCGCTTCGAGTGCTTCGGCGGCACGTGCTCGGTGCTCGTCAGCGGCGATCGCGGCTCGCGCTCGGCGCGGGAAGCCGTGACCGCGGCGCGTTACTCGATGCTTGCGTGGCACGAGCGCTTCACGCGCTTCGAGCCCGACAGCGAGCTGTCGCTGCTCAACGAGGACCCGCGCGCGGAGGTGCCGGCGAGCGAGCTGCTGGTGCGAGTCGCCGCGGCCGTGCGGACTGCGGGCGAGCTCTCGGGCGGGCTCGTCGACGCGACGCTCGCCGAGGAGATCGAGATCGCCGGCTACGCCGAGGACCTCGGCGAGCCGCTCTCGCCCGCGCTGGCCCTTGCGCTCGCGCCGCCGCGCAGAGCCGCGCGGCCTGCTGCGGCGACCGGACGCCCGGAGCGCTGGCGCGAGGTCGAAGGCGACGCGGCGACCGGCATCGTGCGCCGCCCGCCCGGCGTGCGGATCGACGGCGGTGGCCTCGCCAAGGGCATCTTCGCGGACGTGCTCGCCGAGCGGCTCGCCGGGCACGCCGCCTTCGCCGTCGACTGCTCGGGCGACCTGGCCGTCGGCGGGGCTGCCCGTCTCGTCAGGGAGATCCACGTCGAATGTCCGCTCAGCGGCCGCGCGCTGCACACGTTCGAGCTGATCGACGGCTGCGTCGCCACGAGCGGCATCACACGGCGAAGCTGGCTCGCCGCCGACGGCCGTCCGGCGCACCATCTGCTCGACCCCTCCACCGGCGCGCCCGCGTTCACGGAGATCGTGCAGGCGACGGCGCTCGCGCCGAGCGCGCTCGAGGCCGAGATCCGGGCCAAGGCGGCACTGCTCGCCGGTCCGCGGCGGGCCGCCGCGCAGCTGCCGCACGGTGGCGTCGTCGTGCTCGACGACGGCTCCCACCGCGTGATCGAGCCGCCGCCCGTCGTCACGCTCGGGCAGCTCGCGCGCTTCGCCGGCGCCCGCGTGAGCGCCTGATCGGGCATCCGCGCCGCCGCTCGTATGTGGACTCGCGCCGGGCTTGACGCCTGCGCTGCGGCCGTTTCGGACATAATGCTCGCCGCATGCGCGCGATCCAGATCGTC
Source organism: Solirubrobacteraceae bacterium (assembly GCA_035473995.1). Lineage (GTDB taxonomy): Bacteria > Actinomycetota > Thermoleophilia > Solirubrobacterales > Solirubrobacteraceae > Palsa-744. Next base: position 8,136 of record DATINR010000045.1, on the reverse strand, counting down.
GAGGAAACGGGGCCCGACACGGCGTTGCGCCTGGTCGAGCTCGACGAGCCCGAGCCGTCGCACATGCTCACCCCCGGCGCGGGCGTCGTCGTCGAGGTCCACGCCGCCGGCGTGTCCTTCCCGGAGGTGCTGCAGACGCGCGGGATGTACCAGGTCAAACCGCCGCTGCCGTTCGTGCCGGGCAGCGAGGTCGCCGGCATCGTGCGCAGCGCTCCCGACGGGGCGCAGGTCAAGGCCGGCGATCGCGTCGCCGCCTTCTGCGCGCTCGGCGGTTTCGCCGAGACGGCGGTCGCGCCCGAGTACTTCTCCTTCCCGCTGCCCGACGCGCTCGACTTCGCGCAGGGCGCGAGCCTGATCCTCAACTACCACACCGCCTACTTCTGCCTGCTCACGCGCGGGCGGCTGAAGGCCGGCGAGACCGTGCTCGTGCACGGCGCCGCCGGCGGCGTCGGCACGGCCGTGCTGCAGGTCGCAAAGGCGCTCGGCGCGAGCACGATCGCGCTCGTCTCGACCGACGAGAAGGCATCTGTCGCGAAGGACGCCGGCGCTGACCAGGTCGTGCTGCTGCACGACGGCTGGAAGGACGAGGTCAAGGAGCTCTCGGGCGGCGGCGTCGAGATGGTGCTCGACCCGGTCGGCGGCGATCGCTTCACCGACAGCCTGCGCTCGCTGCGCGAGGGCGGGCGGCTCGTCGTCGTCGGCTTCACCGGCGGCTCGATCCCCGAGGTCAAGGTGAACCGGCTGCTGCTCGGCAACACTGAGGTGATCGGCGCCGGCTGGGGCGCCTACGTGATGGGCAAGCCGGAGATCAACCGCGAGATCGGCGCGGCGATCGAGAAGATGATCGACGACGGCTTCGTGCGCCCGATCGTCGGCGCGCGCTTTCCGCTCGAGCAGGCCGCCGAGGCGCTGCACGCGATCGACGAGCGCCGCGCGACGGGCAAGGTCGTGCTCGACGTGCGCCCCGCCTGAGCCACTCCGCTCGGGGGCTGCCGAGGGCTAGTGCGGGTCGAGCAGCTCGCGCCAGCGTTCAGCGTCGAGCGTCGCCGGCTCGGTCGACTCGACGAAGTCGACCAGTACGTCGATCAGCCGCTGCGGCTCGTCCAGCTGCGGGAAGTGCCCCGAGTCGGCGAACAGCTCCAGCCGGCTGCCGGGGATCTGCGCGTGGGTCGCCTCGCCGTGCGCGGCCGGGATGATCGAGTCGTGCTCTCCCCACACGAGCAGGAACGGGATGTGCGCCGAGAGGTACAGGCGATTGGACGCCTCCACGCGCTGGCCGCCGGGCTCGACGACGGCGCGCAGCGTGTGCACGAAGGCCGCCCGCGCCGCGGCGTCGGACAGCGTCGCGTGTCCGTGCGCGATCTCCTGAACGTCCGTGCGCGCGCGGAGCCCGAGCCGGCCGAGCACGCCGCCCACGAGGCGGCCCGCGTCGAGCAGGCGGGTGGCCGCCAGCAGCGGCAGGACGAACTCGGCGCCCGGCAGCGTTGCCGCGCGCAGCAGCACGTTGACCTCGCGCCCGAGGCCACCCGAGTCGATCAGGGCAAGCCGTTCGCAGCGCTCGGGGAACTGGTAGGCGAACTGCATCGCGATGCCTCCGCCGAGCGAGTGCCCGACGACGCTTGCGCGCTCGTGGCCGAGCACGAGCAGCAGGTCGCGGATGTTGCTCGCGTGGGCACCCAGCGAGTAGTCCCCGCGCGGCGCCTCCGAGGAGCCGTGTCCGACGAGGTCGGGCGCGATCACCGTGTAGTGGCGCGCCAGGTAGGGCATCACGCGTTCCCACGTGGCCGAGCTCGACGTGATCCCGTGGATCAGCACCAGCACGGGGCCGCTGCCGGCCTGGCGGTAGGCGATGCGGTGGCCGTGCAGCGTCAGCCTGCGCAGCCGCAGCTCGTCGGGGGCCGCAAGCGGCTCGGGGCGGCGCGGGGCGCGCTTGCCGGCGGTGGGGGCTGATGCGCTTATCGTCGTCTCCTTGGAAAGGGCGGGCCGGCGTATGGCCGGTCTCTCTAGATACCCCTAAGAAGATCGTAGGAGACACCCGTTTTTTGCCGCAGCGTGCGGACGATGCGCGACAATCGAGACATGCGGGTTCTCGTAGTGGACGACGATCGCGCCGTGCGCGACGCGCTGCGGCGGGTGCTCACGCTCGGCGGCTACGAGGTGCAGACCGCCGAAGGCGGCGCCGAGGCGATCGAGGCCGTCGTGCAGTCCGTCCCGGACGCCGTCGTGCTCGACGTCGGCATGCCCGAGATCGACGGGCTCGAAGTGTGCGAGCGCCTGCGCCGGCTCGGCAACCGCGTGCCGATCCTGATGCTGACCGCGCGCGTGGAGGTCTCCGACCGCGTCGCCGGCCTCGACGCGGGTGCCGACGACTACCTCGTCAAGCCGTTCGACAACGACGAGCTGAAGGCGCGCCTGCGTGCGCTGCTGCGCCGCTCCGGCCCCGACGGCGACCCCGACGAGCTGTCATTCGCCGAGGTCTCACTCGACCGCTCGCGCCACGGCGCCGCCGTCGATGGGCAGGTCGCCGAGCTCACCCGCACCGAGTACCAACTGCTCGAGCTGTTCCTGCGAAACCCGCGCCAGGTGCTGCCGCACAGCGTGATCTACGACCGCGTCTGGGGCTATGACTTCGGCGCCGCCTCCAACGCGCTGCGCGTGTACGTCGGCTACCTGCGGCGCAAGCTGCAGGAGATCGGCGCGCGCGAGCTGATCCACACCGTGCGCGGCGTCGGCTACGTGATGCGCGAGCCGTGAGCCTGCGCGGCGGCCGAATGTGCATGCGCGCACACCCGGAGCCGGCGCTCAGCTCGCCCTGCGAGCCGCGCGCCGCGCCCCGATGTACCTGCGCTTGCGCTACCTGGCCGAGCCTTCGCCGGTGGGCGGTTCGCCGGCGCCGGCCGGCGGTGCGCCGTTCGGCGCGCCGGTAGGCGGCGCTCCGCCGCCACCGCCCGGAAAGACACCTTTGAGGTCGCTCTGACACTTGCCCTGAGCGGCCTTGAACTTGCTGCTGGACGTGTCGATGCCTTTCGTGTCGAACACGGGGCCTTTGCCCGTGGTGTTGGGCGTCGGCACGTTGATGCCGTTCTGACGTAGGCAGGCTGCGTATTTGGCAAGGCCAGCTCGCGCCGAGGCGCTGTTGAGGCCGCCGCCTCGACCCCGCGGGAGGTTGCCCGCACCGCACTTCTTCAATGCGGCCTGAAACTGGGCTTGCGAGACGCCTTTGGGCAGCTGGAAGCCGCCGCCACCTGGTGCTCCAGCGCCCGGTCCGCCGGGCTGAGGGGTCGCGCCCGACGGCGCCGAGGGCAGCGTGATGCCCTCTTTCTTCAAGCACGAGCTGAGCGCCGTGAACCGGCTCGCATTCGGTGCGCCCGCTTTGTTCGTGGAGCTGCCGGAGGTCTTACCGGCGGAGCTCGAGCCGCTGCCCGAGCTTCCACACGCCGCCAGCGCCATGCAGGCGCCAAGAGCGCCGAGCGCGAGAAGCGCCCGGACGGGCTTGCGTCTGGTTGATCGAGGGACGGGACGTGGGTTTGTCGGCATTTGTGGCTTCCTTTTCGTGGTCGGTGTCTTGCTGCTAGCCGGAGCCGAACAGCGATGGTGTGCCGCCGCTGCTCGAGCCGGCGCCGGAGGAGCTCGGGCCTGCGGATGTGGCGCTGCCGGAGGCGGCGGAGCTGACGCTGATCGAACTTGCGCTGATGCTGCCGTTCTTGGCTTTGCTGCCGAGCACGACGACGGTTGCGCCAGGGTGGATGCTGCTTGCCTTCGTGCCGACGGTCTTCGTCACTTTCGCTCCTGCGGCGGCGCTGACCTTGACCGTGTTGCCCTGGCTGTCGGTCACGTAGAGCGTGTTGCCCCGCACGTAGGCGACTTCGCCGGTGGTGACGCCGCCGCCTCCTGCGATGCCGGGGAAGGTGCTCGCACCGCCTTTCGCTCCCGAGCCGCCGGATGAGCTTGTCCCCGCGGGGGCGCCGGCGGGCAGAGAGCCTTTCAAGGCGCTGAGCGAGGGGAAGCCGCTCGCGCCGCCGCCCGGCGAAGCCGTCCCGCCCTGTCCCTTCTGGACGAGCACGCCGCCGATGAAGCCGCACGCGATCAGCAGCACGGCGAGCAGCGCCAGGGGGATCGGCGTCAGCAAGCGCCGGCGTGGTCGGCGCGGGAGCTCGGACTCGTCCTCGAGCCACTCGCTCTCCTGCTCATCGGGCTCGTAGTCGACGTCGGGCTCGTACTCGAGTCCGGTTGTCTCGGGCGCGGTGGACTCGTGGCTTGACATCGTCGACTCCTTGTTGGGTGGAGGTGGCTCACTCAAAGCGCAGCGCTTCGATCGGTCTGAGAGAGGCGGCCCGCGCCGCGGGATAGGTGCCGAAGAACAGCCCCGACAGGGCCGCCGCGCCGAACGCCAGGAAGATCGAGTAGGTGGCGATCTCCGGTCGCACGCCGGCGATCTTGAACTGGCTGCCGATCACGCCGACGAGCACGCCGGTGAGGCCGCCGATCAGCGAGACGAGCACGGCCTCGGTGAGGAACTGCGTGAGGATGTCCGATCGCCGCGCTCCGATCGCCTTGCGGATGCCGATCTCGCGCGTTCGCTCGGTGACGCTCACGAGCATGATGTTCATCACGCCGATTCCGCCGACGAGCAGAGAGATCGCCGCGACCTCGCCGAGCAGCGTGGTGAACACGCTGCTGCTGGAGCTCGAGGTGGACAGCAGCGAGCCCTGGTTGAGCACTTGAAAGCCCGGTTCTTCGGTGTTCTCGATCTTGTGGCGTTCCTCGATGATCTGCTTGACCTCGCCTTCGGCGGCGTTCAATGCCGATTCGGACTTCGCCTCGACGGTGATCGAGGAGATCGAGCCGTAGCCGCTCAGCGAGTCCTGCACGGTGGAGATCGGCGCCATCACCACGTCGTCCTGGTTGCTCGCGCCGTTTGAGCCCTTCGAGGCCAGCACGCCGACCACTTCGAAGTTCGAGCCGTTGGCCTTCATGTTCTGCCCGACCGCGCTCTGGCCGGCGAACAGTTCTTCGGCGACCGTCTGGCCGATCACCGCGACGCGCCTGTGTTTGCTGACGTCGGCGCTCGTGAAGGACTTGCCTTCTGCGAGCTTGTAGCTGTGCGCCGTCAGGTAGGAGGGCGTCGTGCCGGTGAACGTCGAGGGTTCGTAGCTCGTGCTGTCGAAGACGAGTTTCACGCTCGTGGCGTTGACGACCGGCGAGGCGCTCTTGACGTCGGGAGCCTTGCCGGGGTCCTGCAGCGCTTCGGCGTCCTTCTCGGTCAGCGAGACGGTGGACGATCCGCTCGAGCGCGCCCCACCCAGGCCGCGGCCGCTCATCACGAGCAGCACGTTCGTGCCGAGGCTCTGGATCTGCGACTTGATCGCCTGCGAGGAGCCGTTGCCGACGGCGATCAGCACGATCACCGAGGCCACGCCGATCGTCATGCCGAGGATCGTCAGGCCGGAGCGCAGCTTGTTCGCGGCGATCCCGCCCCAGGCGATGCGCAATGTCTCGACGCCGATCACGACTCGGGCTCCGTAGCGCCGACATCCGCGTGGTGGGCCGACTTTTGGCGATGCAGCACCGGCGGCGCCTCGTGCACTCCGGTGACGCGGCGGTCCTCGACGACCTTGCCGTCGCTCAGGCTGATCACCCGCTTGGCCTGCTCGGCGACATCGGGCTCGTGTGTGATCAGCACGACCGTCCGTCCTTCCGCGTTCAGGCGGGCGAAGATTGCCAGCACGTCCTCGGTGGAATGCGAATCGAGGTTGCCCGTCGGCTCGTCGGCGAGGATCAGCGTGGGGTTCGTGACGATCGCGCGGGCGACTGCGACGCGCTGTTGTTGACCGCCGGAGAGCTCGGAGGACTGGTGGTGCATGCGGTTGCCCATGCCGACTGCGCCAAGCGCCTCCTGGGCACGCTGCCGGCGCGCTCGGCGGTCCACTCCGGCGTAGGCGAGCGGCAGTTCGACGTTGGCGAGCGCGCTCGTGCGTGCCACTAGGTTGAAGCTCTGAAAGACGAAGCCGATCTTGCGGCTGCGCAGGTCGGAGAGGTCGTCCTCGTTGAGGCTGCGCACGTCCACCCCGTCGATCCGGTAGCTCCCGCCGCTGGGCACGTCCAGGCAGCCGAGGATGTTCATCAGCGTGCTCTTGCCGCTGCCCGAGCTGCCCATGATCGCGACGAAGTCGCCGCGCTCGATACGCAGCGAGACCTTGCGCAGCGCGCGCACCTTGATCTGTCCGAGCTCATACGTCTTGACGACGTCGCGTACGAGGATCGCGGGCGGTCTCGGGCGTGCGGAACGGCCTGGGGCAGAGCTGCGGCCACGGCGCTCGATCAGCGGCCGCTTGCGCGCAGGGCGTGTCGATGCCCCGCGACGCGTGTCGGATTGCCACGGGGCTCTCATCCGGGCGGGCCTCCGCCGGGAAATGCGCCGCCACCGGGCAGGCCGCCGCCACCGAGGCCGCCGCTGAGGCCGCCTCCTCCGAGGCGGGATCCGCCTGGCAAGCTCGACGAGCTCGAGCTGGTCGTTGTGGGTAGGACGATCTCTTCGCCGGCCTTCAGGCTGCTGAGGACGATCGTCGAGCTGTCGCCGGCGAGCCCCGTCGTGACCGCCTGAGTGACGTGCTTGCCCGAGCGCACGACGGTGACAGATCCGCCGGAGATGGCGGTCGTCGGGACGTTGACGCCTTCGGCCTGCTTGACGACGACTTCGGCGGATGCGCTCATGCCGGCTTTCAAGCCGGATTCCATCTGGTCGAGCTGGAATGTGACGTCGTAGCTGACGACCCCGCTGTTGCTCGTGGAGAGCTGGTCGACGCTGAGCACGTGGGCCGCGACTTTGCGGCTGCTGAGCGCTTCGATCGTCACCGTGGCGGTCTGCCCGACCTTCACGTTGCCGATTTCCGACTCGCTCAGCGGCACGACGAGCTGCATCGAGCTGAGGTTGCTGATCACCGCGAAGGAGGAGCTCGAGGAGCTGCTAGACGATTCCGCCGAGCTGCTCGGCGACGAACCGCCGCTGGTGGGGGCGGCCGAGGAGCTGCTGCTCGAGGAGCTGCTGCTCGATGCCTTGGTCGTGCCCGTTGCGGAGACGGTTTCGCCGACTTCGCCGGAGAGCGTGACGATCGTGCCGTCCTGCGGCGCGTAGAGCTTGGTGCTCTCGACGGCCTGTTCGTCGCTTTTCACCGTCAGCTTGTCGCTCTTGACCGCCGCTCTCGCCGATGCCAGGTTCGCTTCGCGCGTGGCCGTGCTGATCGTCGAGCCCGACGAGGGCGAGCTGGAGCCTTCGCTCGAGCCGCCGGAGGACGATTCGCTCGGTTTCGGCGCCGTGGTTTCGCTCTTCTGCGTCGTCGTCGTCGTGGTCGGGGCCTTGGTGGTAGTGGTCGGGGTGGTGGTCGTCGGTGCAGTCGTCGTGCTCGGCGTGGTCGTAGGGGGGGTGGTGGTCGTGCTCGGCATCGTGGCCTGAGTGCTCGTCGTGGGCGACGGTGTGGCCGCGGCATACGCGATGTTCGATCCGGTGGAGGCGGTGCTGGCTGGGGTTTCCGTGCTCGTGCCCGTGGAGCCCTGCGCCGAGGAGGTTTCTCCTTCGTTTTCTTCCTCTGAGGCGAGGTTGGCTTCGGCGGATTGCAGTTTGGCCTTGGCCTGTTCGAGCGTCACTTCGGCGCTCTGCGGGTCGAGCGTCGCCAATAGCTTGCCCTTGGTGACATGCTCACCTTGGGTCACGTAGATGTGGGTGACGGTTCCGCTCGTCTTGAAGCCGAGGTTGAGCTGGCTGGCGGCCTGGATGTTGCCGCTGCCCGACACGGTCGACTGAACGACCCCCTTCTGCACGGTCGCGGTTCTGGTGCTCTGCGCCGAGCTCTGTGAAGCCTGACCCACGGTCGTGTAGGCGACCACGATCGCGGCGACGCACAACGCACCGAGCGCGATGTTGAGCAGCGGGCGTTGATCGCGGATGCCGTCGGCCACGAAGCGAGCATCGAGCTGTCGCACAAGAGCCGCCTAAGGTGGCCGGTCTCCGAGTGCTCCCGACACCTGGGGGCTCGATAGCTCTTTGAGGTTTGGACGGGTTCCCCGGCCGGGGAACCCGTCCGTGCCTCGGCTCAGGCTGCCTCCTTCACCGCCAAGTGAAGAGAGAGGTTGAGCCTG
>DATINR010000044.1:0-13694 GCA_035473995.1 Solirubrobacteraceae bacterium | reverse complement strand
CCTCGGCGGCACGCTGGCCTACTTCGGCGGCGACACGAAGCAGATCATCGGCGAGCTGCAAGAGGTCAAACCGACCTACCTCCCCTCCGTGCCGCGCGTGTTCGAGAAGATCTACACGCTCGCCCAGGCCGCGATCCAGGCCAAGTCGCCCGAGGAGCAGGCTCAGGCCAAGGCCGCGATCGAGCTCGGCGTGAAGGTGCGCGACATGATCAACAACGGCGAAGACGTGCCCGACGAGCTGCGCAAACCCTTCGAAGCGGCCGACGAGGAGCTGTACAAGAACGTCCGCGCGATCTTCGGCGGCAAGGTGCGCCACGCGACCAGCGGCGCCGCGCCGATCGCCAAAGAGATCCTCGAATTCTTCTGGGCCTGCGGCGTTCCCGTGCTCGAGGGCTACGGCATGACCGAGACGGCCACGGCCGCGACGACCTCGACCGTCGAGAACCACCGCTTCGGCACCGTCGGGCGCGCGCTGCCGGGCGTCGAGCTGAAGATCGCCGAGGACGGCGAGATCCTCGTCAAAGGCCCGAACATCTTCGACGGCTACCACAACCGCGCCGACGCCAGCTTCGGTGCCGTCGAGAACGGCTGGCTGCACACCGGCGACCTCGGCTCGATCGACGACGACGGCTACCTCTCGATCACGGGCCGCAAGAAGGACATCATCATCACCGCAGGCGGCAAGAACCTCACGCCGGCCAACATCGAGAACGACCTCAAGCAGTGCCGCTGGATCTCCCAGGCCGTGATGCACGGCGACCAGCGCCCCTACCCGGTCGTGCTGATCACGCTCGACGAGGAGGAGCTGCCGCAGCTCGCCGCCCAGGTCGGGCTGCCGAGCGACTGCGACGTCGCGACGGCCGCCGGCGCAGCGGAGGTGCGCGCCCTCATCCAGGCCGAAGTCGACCGCGCCAACACCAAATACGCGCAGGTCGAGCAGGTCAAGAAGTTCGCGATCCTCGACCACGATCTCTCGCAGGCCACAGGCGAGCTGACACCCACGCTGAAGGTCAAGCGCAACATCGTCAACGAGAAATACTCAGAGCTGTTCGACGCGCTCTACGCAGGTTGACGCCGGTACCAGGCGCATTAGCTGCGAACATAGGCATTGATGCGCACCGATCCGACCGATAACGGGGGACTGTTCGTCGGGCGCCGGCCCGGCACGGCGCCGATCCGCTTCCGCGCGCTGCCCCAACGCGGCAGCGACGCGCGCCAGCGCGTCGACGGTTCGCTGGCCAACTCGATGCTCGCCGGGATGGTCGCGCTGAGCCTGCTCTGCTGGGGCCCGATCCCGATCGGCTGCCTGTGGGTCGGCTCGCAGGTCAACTACCAGACGGGGAGCGTCGGCTTCGGCATCCTCGCCGCCTTCGTCGCGCTGTTCGTCTTCCTGTTCGGCGCGCTGTCGCTGCTGCGGCGCCTGGACCACGCCTGGATCCTCGTGCGCCGCGCCGCCGGCCACGACCAGCGCACGGGCGCGCTCGGCCGCGTGTTCGGCACGACCGCCGTGATCTGCGCCGTGGTCTTCGCCTTCTGGTTCGTCGTCATCCACGGCCCCGGCTCGATGACGATGCCAGGCAACGGCAAAGGCTAAGACGGTCGGGCCGTGGGTCTGCTCGACTACTACAAGCAGTTCGAAGGGATGTCCGAGGAGGAGGTCAACCGCGGCCTGCGCATCGAAGCCGAAGAGCGCCGCCGCAAAGCGCTCACGCGCGTCGACACGCTCGACCTCTCGCAGACGACCTGGCCGGAGCTGCCCAACCCGCGCATCGTCAACGCGATCACGTTCGTCGCCCGCCGCGGCCTGCACCGCTACCCGCACGTGCGCGGCACCGAGCTGCGCGACGAGCTGGCCGAGAGCCTCGGGCTCGACTCGGATCGGCTGATCCTCGGCAACGGCTCGGCCGAGCTGCTCAGCTCGGCCACGCGTGCGCTGATCGAGCCCGGCCAGCGCCTGCTCACGCTGTGGCCCTCCTACCCGCTCTACCCGATCATGGCGCGCCGCGCACACGGACAGGCCACGCCTGTCACGGGCGGCCTGGACGAGCTGCTGGCGGAGGCCAAGGGCGACCCGAGCGTGCGCGTGATCGCGCTGGCCAACCCCAACGACCCGACCGGCGAGCTGATCGCCACGGCCGAGCTCGATCGCCTGCTGAGGGCCCTGCCCGAGGGCGTGGCCCTGCTGCTCGACGAGTCGCTCGTCGAGTTCGTCGACGCCCAGCCCGTGGGCGACTCGCTCGAGCTGCTCGAGCATCACCAGAACCTGCTCGTCTTCCGCAGCTTCTCCAAGGCCTGGGGCCTGGCCGGGCTGCGCGTCGGCTACGCGATCGGCGGCCCGCGCTCGCAGGCGCTGCTGTCGGAGCTCGAGCCCGACCTCGGCGTCTCCGAGGTCTCCCAGGCCGGGGCGCTCGAGGCGCTGCGCACGTGCTCGCAGCTGCGCGACCGTCACGTCGAGACGATCCGCGAGGAGCGCCCGCGGCTGATCGCTGCGCTGCGCGAGCGGGGCTTCGACGTCAGTGACAGTCAGGCCAACTTCGTCTGGGCCGCCCACCCGGACATCGCCGGCGGCGAGCTCGCCGCGCGCCTGGAGCAATCGGGCATCCTGATCGCCGAAGGCGACGCCCTCGGCGAGCCCCGGCACGCCCGCATCGCGATCCGCAACCCCGCCGGCACCGCCCGTCTGATGGCCGCGATCGACAAAGCGCTGTAGCGCCGGCGTGCTCTAACCGGCGGAGCCGGACTGGCGAAGCAGCGTGCTGGTGGTTCCTTCGAGGATCTTGCGCCATGCGCTGACCTGCTCGGGCTCGGCGTCGAAGTGCTCGACGACGCGGCGCAGGCGCTTGCCGGAGATGTCGATCCCGTGCTCGTGGGCGATTTCCTCGTAGTGGTCGTATTCGCCGGCGAGGTGCTTGGTGACGGACTCGAAGCCGTGGCGGGCGATCTCGACGCGTGAGGTGAAGTTCATCATCGACGTCTGGAACATCAGCTCGTCGGTCGGTTCAGGCTCGATCAGCACGATGTCGACGCCGGGGTAGCGTTTCTCCCACGTCTTTGCCAGTTCGTGCAGGCGCTGGTGGGCGACGAGCTTGAACGCCTGGTAGCCGATCTGCGGGAAGCCCATGTCCGAGACACGCCGCGGGCGCGAGCCGCGCAGCGTCTTGACGGTGTCGGCGAAGTCGTTGACGAACGGCACGATCGGGTTGATCACGATCACGAGCTTGGCGCCGGCCTCGACGGCGATGTCGAGGTTGGTCGTCGAGACCATGCCGCCGTCGATCAGCTCGCGGTCGCCGATCTTGACGGGCGCGTAGACCATCGGCAGCGCCCCGGAGGCGCGCACGGCCTTCGAGATCGACACGTCGTCGGTGCCGTCGACGCCGAACACCACGCGCTCGCACGTGTCGAGGTCGGTCGCCGTCAGGTAGAGCTCGCAGGCGAGCTCGCGGAAGTCGTCGGTGCGCCCGGGCTCGCTCAGCACGTCGCGCAGGTAGCGCTCGATCCCCTCGCCCGTGTAGGCGCCCGAGGGCAGCCCCTCGGCGAAGCCGAGCAGCACGTCGAGCAGCGAGACGGCGCCGCGCTGGGAGACGATCTGGCGCGCGATGCCGACTGCGCGCCACGGCAGCAGCGCGCCCTTGCGCGCGAACTCGAGCAGGTTGGGGCGCAGCAGGTCGTTGAGGTTGACGTCTTTGAACGGCGCCTGGCCCTGGCGCGTGACGACGCGCATCATCTCCTCGGGCGTGACGCCGTTGGCGGACAGCGCGGCGATGAACGCGCCGGCCGAGGTGCCGACGTAGACGTCGAACTGGTTGACGCTCGAGTTGACAGCGAGCAGGTCGAGCGCGCGCAGCGCGCCGATCTCATAGACCCCGCCGGTGAAGCCGCCGCCGCCGAGCACGAGCGCCGTCTTGTGCCGCCGCGGACGGCTGCGGCGGTCGACGGAGGCCTGGCGTCCTACCCCGCGCGCAGCCGCGGCCTGCTTCTGCGCCCTACGCTTCTTGGCCGCAACCTTGGCCTCGTCGGTCGGTTCCAGCTTGACAACGTTGCCCATCCTCATTCAAGTCTAAGGCACAGATGAGCCGGAAGCCCAATATTTCGCTCCTCAGTACGACGTACGGAACGCTGGCGCTGGCGTTGCTGCTGGCGGCGCTGCTCGCTCAGGCGCTCGTGTTCCTGGCTCCGGCGAGCGCCGGCGCACAGGCCACGCTGGCGGCGCTGCGGGGCGATCTGGCCCACCAGATGGCGATCTCGGGCTCGCGCTCGAGCGCGTACGTGTACGACATCTCGACCAAACAGCCGCTCTACTCGGCACGGCCGACGACGCCGCGCCCGCCGGCATCGGTCGAGAAGCTGTTCACGGCGACGGCCGCGCTGCAGCGCCTGGGGCCGACGGCGCGGCTGTCGACGACCGTCTTCGGCACGGGGCAGCTCGGCGCGAACGGCGTGTGGGAAGGCGATCTGTACCTGAAGGGCGGCGGCGACCCGACGTTCGGCGACAGCGGCTACATCCGCAGCCACTACTCGGGCCTCGGCGCAAGCGTCTCGACGCTCGTCAGCCAGCTCGTGCGCACGGACGGCATCAGCGCCGTTCGCGGCTCGGTCTACGGCGATGAGTCGGTGTTCGACTCCCAGCGCGGCGAGCCCTCGAGCGGCTACCGCCAGGACCCGTTCCTCGAAGGCACGCTCAGCGGCCTTGCGTTCAACCGCGGCGCGAGCGGCAGCGAAAAGGTCGCCCACGCGCCCGCGGCATACGCCGCGCGCAAGCTGTGGGCGGCGCTGAAGAACACCGGCGTGAGCATCCGCGGCGCCTCAGCCGCGGCAACGACCCCGCCCGGCGCGACCCAGCTGGCGCAGGTCAGCTCGCCGACGATCGCCCAGCTGCTCGCGCTGATGCTGCCGCCCTCTGACAACTTCTTCGCCGAGACGCTCGTCAAGGACCTCGGCGCAGCGGCCGGTGGCGCCGGCACGACCTCAGCCGGCGCCGCGGTCGTGGCAAAGACGATCACGGAACTGCTCGGCATCCACCCGCGCGTGGTCGACGGCTCGGGCCTGTCCGAAGCCGATCGCACGTCGGTGTACGAAGTCACGGACATGCTCGCCGAGCTGCAGCCGACCCCCGTCGGGGCGATCCTGCGCGGCAGCATGGCCGTGGCGGGGCGCACGGGCACGCTGGCCAAACGGATGCGCGCCACGGGCGCAGCGGGGCGCTGCCAGGGAAAGACGGGCACGCTCACGGGCTACTCCAACCTCGTCGGCTACTGCCAGGCGGCCAACGGCCACCTGCTCGCGTTCGCCTTCTTCAACGACGGGATCTCGACGACGCTGGCGCACACGATCCAGAACCACATGACGATCTCGCTGGCCAACGCCAGGTACAGCTCGGCCGAAGTCGCCAGGGCCCGCAAAGCGAGCGCGAAGTCGCGAGCTAGCGCTTAGCCGACCAGCGGTCCGACAGGCGCTCGAACAGCGTCGGGCGACGCTCGTGCAGCTCGCATGCCTTGCCGCGCGCCACGTCTTCCTGAATGTCGCACCTGCGCTCGGCGCCGATCGCTGCAGCGATATGTGAGTTCATCGGGACTCCCACAGTAGTTGTGTACTCAACTAACACCATAGCGCGTCCCGGGCGGGCGGCTGGGAGTCATCAATCAATTAAATAGAGAGAAGACGGCGAGCTAGTCGAGCTCAAAGGGCGTGATCGCCGCGGCGAGCGTGACCAGGGCGGCCGCGGCAACGAAGGCGGCGATCACGAAGCACTCGGCGACTGTGGCTGCGGTTGCGCGCATAGGAGCTCATCGCACGCTGAGCGCCTCTGCTTTAGCGGCATCGGGGCCTACTGGCCGAGCAGTTTGCGCAACCTGGCTTCGTCGAGCACGGGCACCTCCAGGCGCTCGGCCTTCTGCAGCTTCGAGCCGGCGCTCTCGCCGGCCACGAGGAAGTCGGTCTTCTTCGAGACCGAGCCCGTCACGCGCCCGCCGGCGGCCATGATCTGCTCGGTCGCCTGCTCGCGCGACCACTCGGGCAGCGTTCCCGTGAGCACGAGCGTCTTGCCGTTGAGCGGCCCCTCCGACGGCGCCGGGCCCTGCTCGGCGAACTGCAGGCCGAGCTCGCGCAGGTCCTCGATCAAAGCGCGCATGCGCTCGTCGGCGAGCTGCGTGGAGATCAGCGCGGCCATCTTCTCGCCCACCCCCGGCGTCTCGGCGATCTGCTCCGGCGTGGCCGCCAGCAGCCGGTCGATCTCGCGGAAGCGCTGGGCGAGGTTGCGCCCGGTGACCTCGCCGACCTCCTCGATCCCGAGCGCGAACAGCACGCGCGCGAACGGGCGCTCCTTCGAGCGCTCCAGTGCCTTGCGCAGGTTCTGGGCCGAGAGCTCGCCGAAGCCCTCCAGCTCGACCAGCTGCTGCTCGGTCAGCCGGTAGAAATCGCCCGCTGTCGTCACGAGGCCGCGCTCCTGCAGCATCGCGACCTGCTTCTCGCCGAGGCCGTCGATGTCCATCGCGCCGCGCGAGACGAAGTGCTTGAGCAGCTGCCACGCGCGCCCAGGGCACAGCGGATTGGGGCACTTCGTGAACACCGCCCCCTCCGGCTTGATCGTCGGCGTGCCGCAGAACGGGCACCTCGCCGGCGGCTTCGGCCGGCGCGGGCGACGCTTCTGCTCGACCACGTGCGGCGCCGGCGAGACGACCTGCGGGATCACGTCGCCCGCGCGCAAGATGATCACGTCCTCGCCGGGCCTGATGTCCTTGCGCGCGAGGTCCTCCTCGTTGTGCAGCGTCGCCATGCCGATCGTGACGCCGCCGACGGTGACCGGCGAGAGCACGCCGTAGGGGCGCATGTCGCCGAACTTGCCGACGTTCCACATCACCTTCTCCAGGCGCGTGACGGCCGTCGTCGGCGGGAACTTCCAGGCGACCGCCCAGCGCGGGTCGCGCCCGACCGAGCCGAGCCTGCGCTGCAGCGCGAGGTCGTCCACCTTGATCACGACGCCGTCGATCTCGAAGTCGAGCTCGCCGCGACGCTCCTGCCAGGAGAGGCACTGCGCGATCACCTCCTCCTCGGAGCCGAGCAGCTTGATGTCCGGGTTGACCGGGAAGTCGTGCTCGCGCAGCCAGTCGAGCGCTTCTGAGTGGAGCTTGAACGACAGTCCCTCGGCGACGCCCACCTGGTAGGCCCAGAACGAAAGCGGGCGCTTGGCGGCGTCGGCCGGGTCGAGCTGGCGGATCGTCCCAGCTGCCGAGTTGCGCGGGTTCATGAACGTCGACTCGCCCGCTTCCGCGCGGCGCTCGTTGAGCGCCGTGAAGTCGGCCAGCGCCATGTACACCTCGCCGCGCACCTCGACCAGCGGCGGCGCATTCTTCAGCTTCTGCGGGATCGTGGAGATCGTGCGCAGGTTGTGCGTGACGTCCTCGCCGATCTCGCCGTTGCCGCGCGTGGCCCCGCGCTCGAAGGCGCCGTCGCGGTAGACGAGGCTCATCGCGAGGCCGTCGATCTTCGGCTCGACCACGTAGCTGAAGCTCGCCTCCGTGATGCCCTCACGCGCCAGGTGGTTGCGCATCCGCTCGACCCACGCGCGCAGCTCCTGCTCGGAGCGCACGTTGCCGAGCGAGAGCATCGGCTCGAGGTGATGCACCTTCTCCAAGCGGCTGACCGGTTCGCCGCCCACGCGCTGCGTCGGCGAGTCCGCCGTCAGCAGCTCCGGGTGCTCGCGCTCGATCGCGCGCAGCTCGTCGAGCAGCGCGTCGTACTGGTCGTCGCCGATCTGCGGTTCGTCGAGGACGTAGTAGCGGCGCGAGTGATATTCGAGCTGCTTGCGCAGCTCCGCCGCGCGCTGCTCGGGCTGGGTCGCGCCCTCGGCCGGCCGCGCGTCCGCTGCGCCCGTCTCCCCGCTCACTGCGCCTCGGGCGCCGGCCGATCCCCGATCGGTGGTGCGAGCAGCTCGTTCAAGTCAAAGCCCCGCAGTGCCTCCAGGCCCGAGCGGTCGGTCAAGTCGAAGTGGATCGGCGTGACCGCCACCTTGCCCGCCGCGACCGCCGCCAGGTCGGTGCCCGGCTCGTCGTGGAAGCCCGGGTCCGAGCCGTAGATCCAGTAGCGCCGGCGATGCTCCTCCTCGCGCTCGAGCTTCAGCTCGTCGCGGTAGATGCGCTTGCCGAGGCTCGTCACCTCCACCCCGCTCGGCTCGCCTGCGGGCACGTTGACGTTGAGCAGCGTCGTCGCCGGCAGCGGCACGTCCTCGATCCGCGCCACCAGGCGCGCCACGAAGTCCGCCGCCACCTCGAAGCCGAAGCCGCCGTCGAAGCGGTAGTCGAGCGCGCGCGCCCCCGACTGCTGGGAGACGGCGATCGACGGCAGCCCCAGCACGACCCCCTCGAGCGCCGCCGCGACGGTGCCCGAGTAGGTGATGTCATCGCCCAGGTTCGCGCCGTGGTTGATCCCCGCCACGACCAGCTCCGCCTGGAAGCCCTCGACCAGGCCGAGGCTCGCCAGGCGCACGCAGTCGACCGGCGTGCCGTCCGTCGCGTAGCCCACCGTGCCGTCGGCGAACGGCGTCTCCTGCACCCACAGCGGCCTGCGCGTCGTGATCGAGCGCGCCATCGCCGAGCGGTTGCCGTCCGGCGCGATCACCGCCAGGTTGACGCCGTCGAGCGCGACGAGCGCCGCGCGCATCGCCTGCAGCCCGTCTGCTTCGATCCCGTCGTCGTTTGTCAGCAGCACGTTCAACATGATCCGGCGTCCAGCATAGGGGCCGCTGCGGTCCCGGTTATGCTCGCCCCGTGAACGCGGGGCGCCAGCACGGCAGATCCGGGCGCGATGCGTGGCGTGCAGCGCGCACGGGACTCGCGGTGGCAGCCACGGCGGCGTGTGCTCTCGCGGCCTCGCCGGCGCCGTCGGTCGCCGCCACGCCGGCCGACAAGCGCGCCACCGGCGCATACCTGCGCGCGACGTACGAGTTCGACCGCGCGCTGCTCGCCAACAGCTCGCGCGCCGAGGCGGCCGTGGCCGAATACATCAAGCAGCTCACAGGCGAATGCCCGGGCGTGCTCACGAACGCGCCCGCCATCGGAATCGGTGGCCACAAACTGAGCGCGACTCAGATCAAGCAGCTCGAACAGCAGGGAGCGCTCGCAGCCGAGGTCCTGACGGCGCTGATCGGTAGGTGGCTCTCGCCCGACTTCGGACCGTTTCAAACCCTCGCGCACACGATCGGCCCGCTGCAATGGCACGCGCCGCGGATCGCGCAGCTCGTGCGTGCCGAACTGTCCGGGCTCAAACGGTTGATCGGCACGCCCCCGCCGGACGTCTGCGCCGATTTGCGGGCGTGGGTCGCCGGCGGCTATCAGACGCTGCCGCCTGGGACATCGGCCTCGCAGAAGCTGCTCACCGACGAACCCTCCGGAGGATCGCTCGAAGCGTCGATCAGGTCGTTCGAGGATCCTGCGCAGAAGGCGCTTGCACGGCGGCGCGAGCGCGTCTCGCACCGCGTGGGCAAGCGACTCGAACACGTGCTGAGCGGCGCGGGATCCCTGATGGACACACTCGGCTTCAAGAATCCGAGCTTCGAAGAACCGAACGAGGGCGACGTGATCGGCCGCGGCACGACGGCCGCGCACACGAGCTACACGATCAGCGCGCTCGGTCCCGCCAAAGGCTGTCCGGTCAGCCTGACGATCACCGAAGCCAGCAACGGCAACCACTCGACGTTCAGCGACTGCTTCCCGTACTCGGCAAGGTCCGCGCGGCCCGAGCTCGGCTGCAACGAAGGTCATCTGACGATCTGGACGACGCTCCCCCCGAGCGTCCAATCGGTCGCGCTGAAGCTCGCCGGCGGGCGCAAGATCGTCTCGCCTGCGCTCCCGATCCCCGCCGGCGACGGCGGCCCGCTCGGCTTCTACTACCAGGCGCTGCCGCGATCGGCCGCGAAGCCCGTCTCGCTGGTCGAGCTGGACGCCCGCGGGCGGCGAGAGCGCTCGTTCGAGATCGCCAAGAGGCCGTCCTGTCCGATCCCCAAGCCGGGCGAATCGACCAGCTCAGGGCCGCTCGTCGTAGCGAACGGCCGCTAGCGCCAGCCCGTGCGCCGGCGCCGTGCGTCCGGCCTCCTCGCGCGGCCTGCCCTGCAGCAGCCCGGCGAAGTGCTCGAGGCTCGTGCGCCCCGAGGCCACGTCGAGCATCGTGCCGACGAGCACGCGGTTCATGTGGCGCAGGAACATGTCCGCCTCGATCCAGAACGACAGCAGCTCGCCTTCGGCGAGCCATTCGGCGCGGCTGACGTCGCAATGGAACCAGCTGTGCTCGGTCTCGCTCGGCGTGAACGCCATGAAGTCGTGTTTGCCGGGCAGCAGCCGCGCGCACTGCACGAGCAGGTCGCGGTCGAGCTCGCCCGTGACCCAGAAGGAGGTGCCCCGCTCGAACACGCTGCGCGAGCGACGTGCGAGCACGCGGTAGCAGTACGTGCGGCTGCGCGCGTCGCGGCGCGCGTCGAACTCCTCCGGCATCGGCTCCGCCGCGAGCACCGCCACGTCGTCGTCGAGCAGCCCGTTCAGGCGCAGCGGGTCGACCGCCTCGTGGCGGTAGCTCGCCACCTGTCCCCACGCGTGCACGCCGCGGTCCGTGCGCCCGGCGACCGTCAGCCTGAGCGGCCCACCGTCGTGGCCCCGCTCGCCGAGCACCGTCTGCAGCGCGCGCTCGAGCACCTCCTGCACCGTGCGCAGCTCTGGCTGGCGTCCCCAGCCGGCGAAGCCCGCGCCGTCGTACTCGAGCGTCAGCTTCGTGACCATGCGCGCGTCCTGTTCACTTCCTCGCCCGCGCAGCCCGAGCCGCGGGCGGCCGCCTCAGACCAGCTCGATGAAGACCATCTCAGTCGAGTCGCTTTTGCGCGGACCGAGCTTGAGGATGCGCGTGTAGCCGCCCGGGCGCTCCGCGTAGCGCGGCGCCAGGTCCTCGAACAGCTTGTGCACCGCGAACTTGTCCTGGGAGAGCGTCGACAGCGCCTGCCGGCGCGCGTGCAGGTCGCCCCGCTTGGCCAGCGTGATCAGTTTCTCGACGTGCGGCTTGACCGCCTTGGCCTTGGCCTGCGTCGTTTCGATCCGCTCGTGCTCGATGATCTCCTTGCTCAGGTTCATCAACAGCGACTTGCGGTGTGCGCTGTCGCGGCTGAGCTGGTGTCTTTTGCGCTGGTGTCTCATGAGCGGATCGAAGTGTAGTTGTCTCGTGGGCCGCGGAGCGGCCCTTATTAATCCTGACGGAGGTCCAAGCCGCGCGCGTGGAGCGTCTCGATGACCTCGTCGATCGACTTCTTGCCGAAGTTCGGGATCGCGTTCAGCTCGGCCTCCGACTTGGAGATCAGGTCGCCCACCGTCTGGATGCCCGCGCGCTTGAGGCAGTTGTAGGAGCGCACGCCGAGCTCGAGCTCCTCGATCAGGATGCTGTACTCCTCGCCCTGCAGCGCCGGCGCAGCGCCGGCGCCGCCGACCGCCAGGCCGTGGCCGTCGAGCTGGCCGCCCGGCGTCGCGCGCAGCTCCTGAATGCGGTCCGCGTCAGTGAAGATCGCCAGCTGACTGATCAAGAGCTCCGCCGCCTCGCGCAGCGCCGCCTGCGGGTCGATCGAGCCGTCCGTCTCGATGTCGAGCGTGAGCTTGTCGAAGTCCGTCTTCTGACCGACGCGCGCCTGCTCGACCGCGTAGGCCACGCGGCGCACCGGCGAGAAGATCGAGTCGATCGGGATCACGCCGATCGGCTGGTCCGCCGACTTGTTCTCCTCCGCCGGGCGGTAGCCACGGCCGCGGCCGATCGTCATGTACAGCTCGAGCTTCGTTTTTTTCTCGAGCGTCGCGATGTGGATGTCCGGGTTGAGGATCTCCACGCCCGCCGGCAGGTCGATGTCCTTGGCCGTGATCTCGCCCGGCCCCGTGACGACCAGCGGCGCCTCGACCTCGCTCGCGTCCGAGTGCATGCGGCAGACGACGCCCTTCAGGTTCAGGACGATGTCCGTCACGTCCTCCTTGACGCCGTTGATCGTCGAGAACTCGTGCGCTACGCCCTCGATGCGCACGCTCGTGACCGCTGCGCCCGAGAGGGACGACAGCAGCACGCGTCGCAGGGAGTTGCCGAACGTGTAGCCGAACCCGCGGTCGAGCGGCTCAATCGTGAACGTACCGCGGTTCTGCTCCACGGACTCGCTGGTGATCCGGGGGATTTGGAAGTCGAGCATCAAGGTCCTAACGTCGTTTTGGTGTCTCACCGGCGCGTCGATCACGACGACCGGCTCGGGCGCGACCGCCCGGGATCGGGCGCGCGCTTGGAAAAGTTGCTGCCTACTTCGAGTACAGCTCGACGATGAGCTGCTCCTGCACCGGCGCGGCGACCTCGCGCCGCTCCGGCTTGCGCAGCACCTTGGCCGTGAGCGACTCATGGTCGGCCTGGAGCCACGCGGGAATCTGTCCGGTGAGCTCGGTTGCGTCTCTGACGACCTGCGTGGCCGGCGTCTCCGCCTTGATCGCGATCACGTCGCCTTCGCGCACCTGGTAGCTCGGGATGTTCACCCGCCGGCCGTTGACCGTCCAGTGGCCATGGCGGATCAGCTGTCGTGCCTGGCGCCGCGATGCGGCGAAGCCCAGACGCACGAGGACGTTGTCGAAACGGCACTCCAAGAGCGCCAGCAGGTTCTCGCCGGTGATGCCCGGCTGGCGCGAGGCCTTCACGTAGTAGCCCGCGAACTGGCGCTCGAGCACGCCGTAGTAGCGCTTGGCCTTCTGCTTCTCGCGCAGCTGCACGCGGTACTCGCTCTGTTTCATGCGCCCGCGGCCGTGCTCGCCCGGCGGGTAGGAGCGGCGCTCGACGCCGCACTTGTCCGTCAGGCAGCGCTCGCCCTTGAGGAACAGCTTCTGTCCCTCGCGGCGGCATTGCTTGCACTGCGGTCCCGTGTCCCTGGCCATCGCTAGACCCTCCGGCGCTTTCTCGGGCGGCACCCGTTGTGGGCCTGCGGCGTGACGTCCTTGACGCCCGTCACCTCGAGGCCGGCGGCCTGCAGCGAGCGGATCGCCGTCTCGCGGCCCGAGCCCGGGCCCTTGACGTAGACCTCGACCTTCTGCAGCCCCTGCTCGAGGCCCTTGCGCGCCGCCGCATCCGCCGTCACCTGCGCCGCGAACGGCGTCGACTTGCGCGAGCCCTTGAAGCCCGCGCCGCCGGCCGACTCCCATGCGATCACGTTGCCCGAGGTGTCCGTCAGCGACACGATCGTGTTGTTGAACGAAGTCTTGATGTGGGCCTGGCCGATCGGGATGTTCTTTTTCGGCTTGCGCCGGCCGCGTGCGCGTTTGGGGGCGGCGGGCATTTACCGCGCCTTCTTCTTGCCGGCCACCTGCATGCGCTTGGGGCCCTTGCGCGTACGCGCGTTCGTCTTCGTCTTCTGGCCGCGCACCGGCAGGCCGCGCCGGTGGCGCAGACCGCGGTAGCAGGCGATCTCCTGAAGTCGTTTGATGTCCTGCGAGCGCTCGCGCCGCAGATCGCCCTCGACGGTGAGGTTCTCGTCGATCGCGTCGCGCAGCTTGGCGACCTCGTCCTCAGTCAGGTCGCGGATGTACGTGTCCGGGCTGACGCCCACTTGCGCGAGGATCTTGTTCGAGGTCGCGCGACCGATCCCGTAGATATAGGTCAGCCCGATCTCAGAGCGCTTGTTCAAGGGCAGGTTGATGCCCGCGATGCGT
>DATINR010000043.1:0-1707 GCA_035473995.1 Solirubrobacteraceae bacterium | reverse complement strand
CAAGGACCTCGGCTTCAAGTACGCCACGCAGGCGGGGATCACGATCTCCAAGAACGACGTGGTCGTGCCCCCGAGCAAGCAGAAGATCCTCGACAGCTACGAGGCGCAGGTCGGCGAGATCTCAGACCAGTACGACATGGGCCTGATCACGCAGGAGGAGCGCCACGAGGCGGTCGTCGAGAAGTGGAACGCGGCGACCGACGAGGTCGCCGAGGCGATGGTCGCGAACCTCGAGACGCTGAACCCGATTTTCATGATGGCCAACTCGGGTGCGCGTGGCTCGTTCAAGCAGATCCGCCAGCTGGCCGGGATGCGTGGCCTGATGGCCAACCCGAAGGGTGAAATCATCGAGCGCCCGATCAAGGCCAACTTCATGGAGGGCCTGTCGGTGCTCGAGTACTTCATCTCCACGCACGGCGCGCGAAAGGGTCTCGCCGACACGGCGCTGCGTACGGCCGACTCGGGCTACCTGACGAGGCGCCTGGTCGACGTCGCGCAGGACGTGATCATCCGCGAGGCCGACTGCGGCACCGCGGACCACATCGAGATGCCCGTGTTCAAGGACGGCGGCGAGCCCAACGACGGCCTCGTCGGGCGCGTCGCTGCGCTGGACATCACGACCAAGCGCAACCGCATGCTCGCCGAGCAGGGCGCCGAGATCGGTCGCGAGCACCTCGCGGACATCGTCGCGGCGTTCGCCGACGACCACGAGAAGGGCAACGTCGTCAAGGTGCCCGTGCGCTCGGTGCTGAAGTGCGAGGCGCAGAGCGGCGTGTGCCAGGCCTGCTACGGGCGGGCGATGGCGACCGGCGCGCTCGCGCAGATCGGCGACGCCGTCGGCATCATCGCGGCCCAGTCGATCGGCGAGCCCGGCACGCAGCTGACGATGCGTACGTTCCACACCGGCGGTGTCGCCGGCGCGGACATCACGCACGGTCTGCCGCGGGTGGTCGAGCTGTTCGAGGCGCGCAAGCCGAAGGGCCTGGCGAAGATCGCCGAGCAGGACGGCGTCGTCTCGGTCGAGGAGACCGACAAGGCGCTGACCGTCGTGATCACCGACGAGGCGGGCGAGGAGCACCGTCACGCCTTCCCGCGCCGCACGCGTCTGTTCGTCGGCCAGGGCGAGAAGATCAACGCCGGCAAGCAGCTCAACGAGGGGTCGGTCTACCCACACGAGCTGCTGGCGATCCGCGGACGGACCGACACCGAGGTCTACCTCGTCAAAGAGGTTCAGGAGGTCTACAAGTCCCAGGGCGTCGACATCAACGACAAGCACATTGAGCTGATCGTCCGGCAGATGCTGAAGAAGGTGCGCGTCGACCAGAAGGGCGACACCGACTACCTGCCCGGGCAGTTCGTCGACCGCTTCGAATTCGCCAAGGTCAACGACGAGATCGTCAACAAAAAGGGCGAGGCCGCGCAGTTCGAGGACATCATCCTCGGCATCACCAAGGCCTCGCTGAACACGGACTCGTTCCTCTCGGCGGCCTCCTTCCAGGAGACCACGAAGGTGCTGACCGACGCGGCGCTCGAGGGCAAGACGGACCGCCTCAACGGCCTCAAGGAGAACGTGATCATCGGCAAGCTGATCCCGGCGGCGACCGGCCTGAAGCGCTACCGGCGGATCGAGATCGAACCGTCCGAACCGCTGCCTCGCGCGATCGACGATGTCGGCCTGCTCGACCAGGACGAGATCGCGGCCGAGCT
>DATINR010000042.1:0-18465 GCA_035473995.1 Solirubrobacteraceae bacterium | reverse complement strand
TTCATCGCTCGGGGTCCATCTCCACGGCAGATACCTCCCAGCGACCATTGACGTCGACGACGTCGAGTTCGTAGCCGAGCGTGTAGCGCGTCCCACGAAGATCGCGCGCCTGAGCCACGGCGAGGACGGAACGCCTGTCCTCCGACCAGACGAGGCTCTGCACCATTTCGAGCGTCAAGGCAATGCCGGGAACGGAGACACGCGCGCCTTCTGAGAGGTCGGCTGCGAGCTCCTCCGGTGACGCCGCCAGGTAGTTGCGCAACGTGCGCCGAACGACCGCCTCGAGGCTCGCGTCGCTCACGCTCGGGCCATGGGCCAGGACTTGTGAGCCTCCGTGCTTCGGTGCGCCGACGAACGCGGGGTATCCCGACACGACCAGACTCCCATCGGCGACACGCATCACGCCGACCGCCAGGTATACGAGCCCGGCGACATCGGTCTGCGCGGCCACCGTGTATACATGCGCCCCGCGCTGCTGCTGGCGCTGCTGTACGACTTCGGCCCACGCGACGTGCTGAGCGCCACTCGCCGGCAGCGTCAAGCCTGCATCGAGCGCCATCGCTGAGCCGGCCATCGGCCCGAGCAGGCGGTCGCTCGCCTGCGGCTGCGCGGCGTCCCACGTCAGGTAGCGGCGGGCGAACAGGACCGCAAAGCCTTCTGCCGCCCGATCGGCGAGCGGCGGCGTCCGTGCGAGTGTCGGTCCCGCGCTACCTCGCGGCGGGAACACGGCGAAACGCGCGCTGGCGATCAAGCCAGCGCAAGCCGCCGCGCAAAGCGCGTATCTCGGCAGGCTGTGCGCCAGCCGAAGACGCCACAGAGGCGTGCTTGCGATCGTTACCGCACATGCTTCGCTCGCGCGCGCGGCGAATTCCCGATCACCGCTCAAAGCCGAACTCTCCAGAACCCTGGCGCGATGACGAGTTGCTCTTAGCGAACATCTCCCTGCTGCGACCGTGCGAGCCTTCGCTGCTCATACGAGCATCCGGGAGAGCCGGCACGCCGGCTGTGACTTCACTGCTTGGGAGCGCCTGACCAGCCGCCGGTCGAGAGGGGCCCGCTTTCGAAGATCGAGCGTTCGACCAGCTCCGGGCGGAGGCGCTCCGACGTGCCTGGCGCGTGGGCCTCGCCACCACGGTGGCGGGCCTGATTCGTCGTGCGCGTCCGCTGATCATCTTGGGGCGCAGGTGCGTGGTTCGTGCTGCCGCGATCACCGAAGCCGCTCCGGCGGTCCGGGCATTTGCGCGGGCGGCGCGTAGCGCGGTCTTGCGACGTACGTGAGTCGACGTAGCGAATGCGCCGAGCGCCAGCACGACGCCCAGCGCACCGGCGCCGGCAATCAGCGCGGTCCCGACTGCGATGCGCAAGCCGTGAGCCCGTTCCGCGACGGCGACATCCGCAGAGAAGACGGAGTTCGCCACCGGCCAGCCGGAGCCGTCGCGAGCAAGCTCGGCGACCTGCCCGCCCTGCGCGAAGTACTCGTCCTCCGCATACACGCGGAACCGTGCTCTGGGCGCGCCCACGCGAGCGGCCGGGCGCCGAGCGGGGAGAAACCCGGCCCCCGGCCGCCTGCGCACGGATGGGCGTCGCCGTGCCGTCGTGGGTCCGACCGACGGCCGGCGTCCCTGGACAGATCTATGTTGGGGGAGTGATCTCATAGGTCTGTCCTACGTGCCCCTCCGACCTCGGCGCCGCGGACGGGACATCGGCTTCGGTCATCAGCTCGCGCAACCTCGCCCGGGCACGCTGCGCGACCTTTCGGTACTTCTCGCGCGACCACCCGTGGCGGCTGCAGAATTGAGCGCACGGCTCGCCGCCGACCTGCGAGGCCAATACGAGCCGCTGGTCGGCGCTCAGCAGCCCGATGAGGCGACTCAGCCGCCGCAGCTCCTCGTGCAGGACCACCTTGGCGTCGATCGCGGCTCCTTTGTCGACGATCTCGAGGCCCTCGCCGGCGATCGTGCCGAGCGTCTCGGCATGCTCGAGTGCAGCCTGGATCGGGCTGCGCCCACTCAGCGCCCGGCGGCGGTCGCGAGCCCGCGAGACGAATCGAAGCTCGAGCGCATTGGTGATGTGATCCCTACCGGCGAACGACCCGCCCGCCTTAATGTGGGCGACGAGCTCGAGCGTCGCCTGGCTGTAGCAGTCCTCGAGATCCTCATGCCGCAGCCGGTGGCGATGCACGCGCAGCAACAGCCCACGCTTGGCCGAGGCGACCATTGCAACCTCCTCGCAGGGATCGCGTACCCGGCTGCCGCTACTGTCCGCAAACGATCGCCCACGGCCGACCGATCGTTTTTCTCCGCTTCGGGTAGACACATACGCATGTCGCGCCCAATCGCTCGCAGACCCCCCTCCCAATTTCGTCGCGCCGCAATGCTCGGCCTCGTCGGCTGTCCCAGGGTGAGCGCCGCATGAGCCTCACCGACCACCTCAACGCACTCGACCGCCGCCAGCAGCGAACGCCCGGCGTGCGCTTCGTTGCGGCCGTGTACAAGAAGTTCACCGACGACCAGGCCGGGCAGATGGCCGCGCTGATCTCCTACTACGCGTTCGTCTCGATCTTCCCGCTGCTGCTCGTGTTCGTGACGGTCCTCGGCTTCGTTCTGCAAGACCATCCCGGTGACCGCGAAAAAATCATCCACGGCACGCTTGGACAGTTCCCGATCCTCTCCGACTACCTCAAACTGCATTCGCTCAAAGGCAGTGCCCTCGCGCTGGTGATTGGAGTCGTCGGCGCGCTGCTGGCCGGTATGGGCATCACCAACGCCGCGCAGAACGCGTTCAACCGGATCTGGCACGTCCCATTCAAGAGCCGGCCGAACTTCCTCATCGCACGTCTCCGTGGCGTCGGTCTGCTCGCCGTCTTCGGCACGCTGACGATCGTCTCGACGGCGGCGGCCGGCTTCGTCGGCACCAGCTCACACGACGCAGCCGCCGTGGTCGGCGGCGTACTGATCGCCTTCGTCGTCAACCTCGCGCTGTTCATGAGCGCGTTCAAACTGCTCACGGCGGCCGATGTCGGTTGGCGCGAATATCTGCCCGGCGTGATCGTTGCGGCGATCCTCTGGCAGCTGCTGCAGCACCTCGGCGGCTATTACGTCGACCATGGCCTCAAGCAGCAGGCGCTCTACGGGATCTTCGCCCTCGTCCTCGGCCTGCTCGCATGGCTCTACCTCGGCGCGCAGCTCGTCATCTTCGCCGCCGAGATCAATGTCGTGCGCAAGCGCAAGCTGTGGCCGCGGAGCTTCCTCTCCGAGCCTCTGCTCGACGCCGACAAGCGTGCGCTGACGTCCTCGGCCGAGACCGAGGAGCGAGTACAGCAGGAGAACGTCGAGGTCAGCTTCGGCGATCAGTCGGCGCCGGGCGAGCGGTCCGAGACAGCCGACGTCGATCGTTGACAGTGCGCCCGGCGCGCGGATACGTTCAACGCAGAGGGTGCAGCGGGGGCGTGCGGGCAGGCAGTTCGCTCGACGGGCCGTCGCGGCCGAACACACAGAAGACAGGGGACCATCGATGTCGAGACTCAGATCGCTGCTGCTTGCCGCCGTGCTTGCCGTCGCCGTCGGCGCCGTTGCGAGCGCCAGCGCGAGCGCCAGCTTGTATGTGCCCTACGGCAGCGAAGCCGTCATCGAAGGAGCCTGGAACGAGACGTGGAACCCGACGGCGCTGTCCGGCGGGAACAACAACTGCAAACCGAGCGCTGCCCATCCCTACCCAGTCGTGCTCGTGCACGCGACCTTCGCCGACGAGGGCTCCAACTGGGTCACGCTCGCGCCGCTGCTCGCCAACAACGGCTACTGCGTCTATGGCTTCAACTACGGCAGGACGATCCTCTCAGGGCTGCTCGGCAGCATCGACGGCCTCGGCAACATCGAAAGCTCGGCCGAAGAACTGAGCTCGTTCGTCAACAAAGTGCTCGGCAAAACGGGCGCTGCGAAGGTCGACATGGTCGGCCACTCCCAGGGCGGCATGATGCCCAACTACTACCTCAAGTTCCTCGGCGGCGCGAGCAAGGTGCACACGCTGATCGGACTCTCGCCGAGCAACCACGGCACGACCGTCAGCGGCCTGACGACGCTGATCGAAAAGTTCCCGTTCGCCTCGCTGCTCGTGCCCGTCTTCCTCGAAGTCATCGGCGCCCCGTCGCTGCCCCAGCAGGAGGCCGGCTCGGCATTCCAGAAAAAGCTGTTCGGCGGTGGCGACACCGTCGCCGGGCCGCGCTACGTCGTGATCCAGACGACACACGACGAGGTCGTCACGCCCTATGCCAACGCGTTCCTCAGCGGCTCGAGCGTCACGAACATCACCGTGCAGAATCAGTGCCCGAGCGATCCCGTCGGGCACATCGGGATGTTCGAGGACTCGCCGGCGCTGCAGAACGTGCTAAATCAGTTGAGCGCTAGCCCGAACGGGTCGTTCAGCGCGACCTGCTCGAAATACGGGCTCGGGGTGTAGACAACAAGAGCAAGCGGCGGCGGCCAACGGTCGTCGCCGCGGTGCCCGTGACTCAAGAACGAGGGTGCGACACGCCAGAGAGACGTATACGGCGTCTGGCCATGCGTAGCAAATCGCCGATGCGTTCGCCGTAGATGAGGATCGCGCTGCGACCTTCGCGAATCGCAAAGTTAGGCGGCGCCTCCTCGGGCCAGCCGGGCGGGAGG
The DNA here is from genome assembly GCA_035473995.1 of Solirubrobacteraceae bacterium. Taxonomy (GTDB): domain Bacteria; phylum Actinomycetota; class Thermoleophilia; order Solirubrobacterales; family Solirubrobacteraceae; genus Palsa-744. The sequence continues at coordinate 13,804 of DATINR010000042.1, read as the reverse complement.
CGGATTTTGGGTCGATCCTCGGGAAGCGGGTCCGTAATCATCTCGCCAGTCTCTCAAAGACTGATGCTAATTGTCATCATAATGACCTCGACCGCAAGCAGCGTACACGCCCAGGTCAGCAGCTGGGAGATGTCCGCGAGCGTGGAGCGGTTCACCTCCAGATGCGGCTCGATCCAGCCGCATGCGACGCGATAGCCGTCGACCACGTCGTCGGCATCGAGCGCTTCGCTTATGACGATGAGCTCGTTGCCACGGAAAGAGAACGCGAGGTCGCGCGGCAGAAGCACCCAAATCGCCACGGCGGCGCAGAGCGCATACGCGACCACCGCGACGCCCGCCCACGGCTCCAACCAGTGTTCGGCACCGCGCGAACTGAGGAACGACGCGGCTACCGAAGCCGCTCCGAGCACGGTGCCGGCAGCCGTCCTGAAGGTCGCCAACGCGCGCTCCTGCTCGGCCAGCGCCGCGGCGCTCAGCTCGTAGCTCAACCGCTCGATCGAATCGGTCATCCACCGCTTGTACACGCCGCTTGGGATACGGCGGTCGACCCGGTTGCCCGAAACCTCACGCCTCGGTTCAGACAGTCACGTCGCCGACGGTAAGCCCGCACGATGTGCAGTCCCGGGCGGCCGAAATTTTGCGACCAGCCTCCGGTCGAACTTGACCAGGACCGGAAGATTTGGCTCTGTGAAGCCATTTCCAAGATCACTCCGAGATACTTGCACACGCAACCACCCCGCGCTATACTAACTACACTTTCGTAAGCTCATATGGAGCAATAACTAAATGACTTCTCCCGCTGACAGTCCCCAGACAGAGCCCTCACAGCCCACAGAGCCCAAGCAGGTGCTGCGGCTGATCCCGCTCGACGACACCGTCGTCTTCCCCAACATGGGCATCACGCTGACGATCGACGTCGGCGACGACGAGCGCGTCGTGCTCGTCCCACGCCACGAGAACGAGTTCCTCGAGGTCGGCACGATCGCCGAGGTGACCGAGCAGATCCGCCTTCCCGGCGGCGGCCGCGCCGTGGCCATCTCCGGTGAGCACCGCGCGCTGATCGGCGCTGCCCAGACCGGTCCCGGCGGCGAGCTGCGCGTCGAGGTCGAGGAGCGTCCCGACGAGGTGCCCGTCGACAAACGAACGCGTGAGCTCGAGCGCGAGTACCGCGCGGTGGTCGAGGAGATCCTCGAGCTGCGTGGCGACGACGGGCGAATCGCCGCGTTCCTGCGCGCGATCGCAGAGCCCGGCGCGCTGGCCGACTCGGCCGGCTACTCGCCGAATCTGTCCTACGAGCAGAAGGTCGAGCTGCTGCGCACGATCGACGTGGCCGACCGCCTCGCGCTGGCCGTCGCTCTGCAGCGCGAGAGCCTCGCCGAGCTGCAGGTGCGCAAGCGCATCCGCGAGGACGTGCAGGAGGGCGCCGAGAAGCAGCAGCGCGAGTACTTCCTGCGCAAGCAGATGGAGTCCATCCGCAAGGAGCTGGGCGACGACGACGCCTCCGTGGCCGAGGAGTACCGGGCCAAGATCGAGGAGGCCGAGATGCCCGAGGACGTCGAGGCGCAGGCGCTGAAGGAGCTCGCTCGCCTCGAGCGCATGGGCGAGCAGACCGGCGAGTCCAGCATGATCCGCACCTACCTCGACTGGCTGATCGCCGTGCCGTGGGGCAAGCGCTCGGAGGAGCACCTCGACCCCGTCGCCGCGCGTGAGGTGCTCGACGCCGACCACGCCGGTCTCGAGGACGTCAAGGACCGCATCACCGAGTACCTCGCCGTGCGCAAGCTGCGCCAGGACCGACACATCGAGGCCGACCCCAAGTCCGGGGCGATCCTCACGCTGATCGGTCCTCCCGGTACCGGCAAGACCTCGATCGGCGAGTCAATCGCCCGCGCAACCGGACGTGAGTTCGTGCGCATGTCGCTGGGCGGCGTGCGCGACGAGGCCGAGATCCGCGGTCACCGCCGCACCTACATCGGCGCGCTGCCCGGTCGCTTGGTCAGGGCCCTGCGCGACGCCGGCACGATGAACCCCGTGATCCTGCTCGACGAGGTCGACAAGGTCGGAGCCGACTGGCGCGGAGACCCCTCCGCGGCGCTGCTCGAGGTCCTCGACCCCGCGCAGAACCACTCCTTCCGCGACCACTACCTCGACGTCGAGCTCGACCTCAGCCATGTCCTGTTCCTGGCAACGGCCAACGTCGCCGACACGATCCCCGGCCCGCTGCTCGACCGCATGGAGGTGATCCGCTTCGACGGCTACACCTCCGAAGAGAAGCTCGCCATCGCCAAGGGCTACCTGTGGCCGCGCCAGCGCGACCGCAACGGCCTGCGCGAGGACGAGGTCGAGATCTCCGATGACGTCCTGCGCACGATCATCGGCGAGTACACGCGCGAGGCAGGAGTGAGAAGCCTCGAGCGCGAGCTCGGCACCGTGCTGCGCAAGACCGCCACCAAGATCGCCTCCGGCAAGGCCGACGCTCCCGTGGAGATCGACGTCGACGCCGTGCGCGACGCGCTCGGACGTCAGAAGGTCTTTCAGGAGTCCGCCGCGCGGACCGCGACGCCCGGCGTCGCCACCGGACTCGCCGTGACCGGCGCCGGCGGAGACGTGCTGTTCGTCGAGGCCACTGCCATGAAGAACGGCAGCTCCGGTGGCAATGGCCTCGTGCTGACCGGGCAGCTCGGCGACGTGATGAAGGAGGCGGCGAGGATCGCCCTCTCCTACGTACGCGGACACGCCGAGGAGCTCGGCATCGAGCCCGGCGCCTTCGAGAACAAGGAGTTCCATGTGCACGTGCCTGCCGGCGCGATCCCCAAGGACGGTCCGAGTGCCGGTGTGACGATGGTCACCGCGCTGGCCTCGCTGCTGTCCGGGCGCCCCGTCAAGCACACCGTCGGCATGACCGGAGAGGTCACGCTGCAGGGACGCGTGCTGCCGATCGGCGGCCTCAAGCAGAAGGCGCTTGCGGCTCATGCCGCCGGCCTCACCGACGTGATCCTGCCCGAGCGCAACCGCGGCGACCTGGACGAGATTCCGGAGGAGGTTCGCAAGCAGATGAGCTTCCACCCCGTGATGACCGTGCAGGAGGTGCTCGACCGCGCGCTGGAGCCCGCCCGCGATGTCGCGCACGCCTAGTCGCTGTCAGCCCGTTCCCCAGGAGGTCCGCCAGACGGCGGACCTCCTCGAGCGGCGCTGGCAGCTCTCGATCATCTACGCCGCGCTCACCGGCGCCCTTCGCTTCAACGAGTTCGCCGAGGCCGTCGCCGGCATCTCCCCCAGGATGCTCTCCGAGCGCTTGCGCGATCTCGAGGCCGCCGGGCTCGTCGAGCGCACAGTGATCCCCTCGAGCCCGCCCACCGTCGAGTACCGGCTGACCGAGCGCGGCAGGCGGCTCGGGCCGATCATCGACGCGATGCGCGCCTACGCCGGCGAACCCGTCTAGCTCCTGAGCTTCACGCCCGGGCCGGCTCGGGTTCGCCGGCCGGCGGCCCGCCGATCTCCGAGCTCGCGCCGACGAGCTGCCCGCCCGGGCAGCTCTCGGCGTGGATCTCCTCTTCCTCCTTGCGCGGGTTGCGGATGCCAGCGACGCCGACGATGCCGCCGAGCGCGACGAGCACCGCCGCGATCACCATGCCGAGGTGGAAGCTGTACAGCGATGCTCCTTCGGCGGCCGACCTGATCGCGTGGGCCTGCGGCGAGGGCATTCCGTGGGGGCTCGGCAACCCGAGCGGCAGGCGCTTGGCTTCGGTGACTGCGCGGCGCGCCGCGCCCCCGAGCGCCACACCCGATAGGCGGCTGTCCATCGAGGATGCAAACGACGAGGCAATCGCCGCGCCCACGGCTGCCGTGCCGAGCAGGCCCGCGACCCGCGCGATCGCGTTGTTCACGCCCGAGGCGATCCCCGCCTCCTTCTCCGATCCGGCCAGCACCGCCGCCGTCAGCGGTGCCACCGTCATCGACAGCCCGAGCGAGAAGACGAGCAGCGGAGGCAGCACTTCCGAGACGTAGTCCGCCTTCACGCCCGTCATCTGGAACAGCAACAGTCCGCCGGCCCCCACGAGCGGCCCCACGCCCATGAAGAAACGCGGCCCATAGCGATCGGCAAGCGCACCGAAGCGTCGCGAGAGGACGAACATGACGACCGTCACCGGCAGCGTCGCCAGGCCGCTCTTGAGCGGCGTGTAGCCACCGATCTGCTGCAGGAACAGCACGAGGAAGAAGAACACGATCGCCAATCCGGCGTACATCGCGAATGTCTCCACGTTGCCCGCCGAGAAGTTGCGCCTGCGGAACAGCATGAGCGGCAACATCGGATCCTTCGCGCGCGACTCGTAGAGGGTGAACGCCGCGAGCAGCGCGAAGCCCGCGAGCAGCGGCAGGTAGACCGCCGGGCTCGACCAACCCAGCCGCGGTTGCTCGATCAGCGCGAACACCGGACCGCCGAGGCCGAGCGCGCACAGCAGCGCACCCGGGTAGTCGACGTGCCTGCCGCCGCGCTCGCGCACGGCGCTCGGCGGGATCACCGCGAGGATCAGCCAAACGCAGGCCGCCGCCAGCGGCACGTTGATCACGAAGATCCAGCGCCACGAGGCGATCGCAAGGAGCTCGCCGCCGGCCAGCGGCCCGAGCACGCCGGCGATCGCGCCCCATGCCGTCCACGTGCCAATCGCACCGCCGCGCTCGGATGCCGGGAACGTGTTCACGATCACCGCCAGCGAGCTCGGCACGAGCAGCGCCCCCGCGATCCCCTGGAGCATGCGCGCGACGACGAGGAAGCCGATCGACGGCGAGACCGCGCACAGCGCCGAGGCTGCGCCGAAGCCCGCCACGCCAATCGCGAACACCTTTCGCTCGCCGTACAGGTCGCCGAGCGACCCGCCAACGAGGATCAGCGAGCCGAGCGTCAGCAGATAGCCGTTGACGACCCATTGCTGCGCAGCCAGCCCGCCGCCGAGCGCGCGCTGGATCGTGGGCAGCGCGACGTTGACCACCGTGCCGTCCAGCAGCGCGATGCCCGAGCCCAGGATGCACGCCACCAACGTGATCCGCTTGACCGTCGCCTCACTGCCGATTCGCATCATGCCCACCGTACTGCCAGCTCACGGCGATCAGCCCAATCGGCCGCTCGCCCCGTATCTGATGCGGAAGCGCCAGAGCAAGTCGAAGCACACGGGGCTGCCCTGGAACGTATGTCCAGAGGGTCGCGAAGTGGGCCCGCCATGCGAGAAGATCCCGCCGGCGGACGAGATTCGTTCACACGACGGCAACGGAAGCCGACGTCAACAGAGCTAGCTTGGGTGAAATGCAAGACGGCGAGCAGCTCAACCTCAAGCAGACCGCGACGAACTACTGGGTCGTCGAGCGCGGTCCCGATCAGATCGCCGGAGGGCTCACGCGAGAGGCCGCCGAAGCCGAGCGCGAACTCGTGCGGCGACTGCGCCGCCGGACCGCACAGATGCGCTCCGCCGTGCCTCGGCGCCCGCGCGCGCCGAGCGCTCCCCTGCGCTGAGCCCGCGAGCTCCGCTCACCTCGAGCGCTACAGCTCCGCCCGCGCCAGCAGCGACGCCGCCGAGACCTCGAGCGCAGCCGCGATCTTCACGATCGTGTCGAGGCTCACGTTGAACTCGCCCCGCTCGATCGCGCCGTAGTAGCTGCGGTCGATGCCCGCCAAGGCCGCCAGCGATTCCTGCGGGAGGCCTCGCTCCGCGCGCACCGCGCGCGCCGCGGCACCCAGAGCTACGTTGGCGGCTGACTTCTTCGATGGCATGTGATTGCAGGCGGATCCGACGGGCTTGCGGACAATTCCTCCACCGTGTACTCTCGGTCTGTGATGACAACTGTCTGCAATGGTACGCGCCCAGGCGGCGGAGAGGCCTAGACGGTGCGGACGCTCGAGATCCTCGGCGTCATCCTGGCGACGCCCGGCGCGGTGGCTGCCGTCAAGGGACTGCACTCCAGACGCCGGCTTCTCGTGCGCGAGCACTCGCGGCCCGGCGGGGCCGAACTGGACATCCAAGTTCGCCTACGGATACGGCGCGGCAACGCGCCGCGTCGCCATCGCCGCTACGAGGAGCGATAGGGACACCCACCCACCGATCGGCGATCGGTTCGACGCTCGCCATGGCAAGTAGGGTTTCGCCGTGGCCGCGCTCGAGCTGGACAAGCTGACATGGCCGGAGGTCAAGGCCGCGATCGACGGCGGTCGTGACACCGTCGTGATGGCGCTCGGTGCGACCGAGCAGCACGGACTGCACATGCCACTGGCCACCGACTCGCTGCTCGGCGACCACATGGCGCGACTGCTCGCCGGGCGGATCGACGCCTTCGTTGCGCCGACGTTGCGCGTCGGCTGCTCCGAACACCACGTCGGCTTCGCCGGCACGATGTCGATCTCCGAGGCGACGATGCACGCCGTGGTCGCCGACCTCGTGCGCTCACTGCTGAGCGGTGGCTTTCGCCGCATCGTGCTGTTGCCCTCGCACGGCGGCAACTTCGCGCCGCTCGCCGCCGCGCTCGAGCTGCTCGACGCAGAGGAGCGCGCGCACGTCCTCGCCGTCACCGACCTCTCGGTGCTCTTCCAGATCGCACAGCTCGGCGAGCGCGAGTACGGCGTGCCGCTCGCCGACGGCGGTCTGCACGCGGGCGAGTGGGAGACCTCGCTGCTGCTCGCGCTGCATCCCGAGCTGGTGAGAATGGAGCGCGCCGAGGCGGGATTCACCGGCGACTTGCAGGAGGCCGTCGCATCGATGTTCAGCGGCGGCGTCGCCTCGATCTCTGCCAATGGAGCGATCGGCGATCCGACCAGCGCGAGTCGCGCGCACGGTGAGCGCTACTGGAGCGCCGTCGAGGAGATCGTCGTCGAGCAGGTCGAAGGCGGGTCCTGAGACGACGTGGGAACCCCGCGCGGCAGTCAACTGCGCGGCGCGCCAAAAGCCGCGATTTGCAGCTCGGTTCGATATCGGGACGGCCGGATTCGAACCGGCGACCCCCTGCTCCCAAAGCAGGTGCGCTACCAGGCTGCGCCACGTCCCGACGCTGGAGCGAGTCTACAGCCAGGCTTCGCGTGCTCTGTGCATCCAGCCCTGCAGTCGCGCGCGCAGCAGCGTGTCGTCGACGCCGATCGTGAGCAACCCATACTCCACGCCCGGGACGGGCTGCTCGCCGGGGATGCTCTGGTACGAGATGCGCGCGCGAATCGCGCGCGGTGCCGTGCCGGTCGTCTCGCTCCAGAAGCGCCGTAGCTCCTTCAGGCTCTGGCCCGGGACGTAACGCAGCGAGAGGAACGGCGCCTTGTCGGTCAACCTGCGCAGCCAGCGGCTGACCAGGCGCATCACGGCCGGGTCGGAGTTGGTCAGCGCCACGCGCGTGCGATCACGCTGATCGCCCTGCACGAGGTAGATGCAGACGAAGTCGCGGAATGTCGGCTGCGACGAGAGCTCCTCGAAGGTCGCAAGGCCTTCCTCGTAGGCCGCCTCGCTACGCACGCGCGAGATCTTGGCCGGCGCTTCCCGATGCGTGCCGCCGCGCGCCCCATCGCGCAGCGGCAGGTCGCGCACCCAGTAGTAGATCGTGCTCCGCGGCAGCGACATCCGCGCCGCCAGCTGATCGACCGTCAGCTGCTGCTCGACGCGCAGCGAGCGGGCCATCTGCCGGAGGTATCGCGAGTGCGCCATACGAACATATGTTCGCATAGACGTCGACGCCGCGCTCGCTCCTCGCCGATCCCCCGGATTCGGCTCCAGCACGGGGATTTCGTGGTCACGTCCAGATCGCACGAGCGTCGCGCCCCACCCCACTGCTAGCCTCCGCCACCGCCCATGGCAGACGTCCAACCACTGCGCGCTCTCCACTACGACCCGGCCGTCGCCGGGCCGCTCGCCAACGTCGTCGCCCCGCCCTACGACGTGATCGACTCAGGCCAGCGCGCCAAGCTGCTCACACGCTCGCCGTTCAACGTCGTCGCCGTAGACCTGCCCCAGGGCGAGCCGGATCCCTACGAGTCCGCGCGCGAGCAGTTCGAGTCCTGGCAGGCCGAGGGCGCGCTCGTGCGCGACGAGCAGCCGGCGATCTGGGCGCACACGCAGGACTACACGGGGCCGGACGGTCAGCGGCGCACCCGACGCGGCTTCTTCTGCCGCGTGCGAATCGAGGGCTACGGGCCCGGCCGCGTGCGCCCACACGAGCGCACGCACCCGGGGCCGAAGGAGGACCGCCTGCGGCTGACACGGGCCACCAAGGCGAACATCTCGCCGATCTTCTCGCTCTACTCGGACCCGGCGAACGCGGCCTGGAAGGCGCTCGCGCCGGCAACCGAAGCGGAGCCCTACGGCGAGGTGACCGACGCCGACGGCACCGTGCACCGGCTGTGGCGCGTGGCCAACCCCGAGGCGATCGCGGCCGTGCAGGCGGCGACGCGCGATGCAGAGCTCCTGATCGCCGACGGCCACCACCGCTACGAGACGATGCAGGCCTACGCCGAAGAGGTCGAGGCGGCCGGCACGCCGCCAAACGACGAGCACCGCTACATCCTGATGTGCCTGGTCGCGCTGGAGGACCCCGGGCTGACTGTCTTCCCGACCCACCGGCTCGTCAACAAGCTCGACGACGAGCGGCGAGCGGCGCTCGCGCAAGCGCTGGAGCGCGACTTCGAGATCAGCGAGGTCCCGCTCGATCAGGTGGCGCCGACACCCGGCGATGGCCCGCTCGAGCTCGGCTACTTCAAGCACGGCGACGAGCGCGCCTACCGCCTCACGCTGAAGGATCAGAAGATCGCCGACGATGCGCTGAGCGGCTGTTCCGAGGCCTACCGACACCTCGACACGGGCATTCTGGAGACATTGCTGCTGAAGGGCGCGCTCGGCCTCGGCGACGAGGACATCTCCCACTTCAACGGCCTCTTCTACGCGCGCGACACCGAGGAGGCGCTGCGCGTCGTGCGCTCGGGCGAATACGACGCGGCCTTCCTGATGCGCCCGACCCCGGTCGAGCAAGTTCGCGACGTCGCGGCGGAGGGCGAGAACATGCCGCCCAAGTCGACCTACTTCTTCCCTAAGCTGCTGACCGGGCTGCTGTTCAACCCCCTTTCGTAGGCGGGTTTGCGCAGTACCATGTAAATGAGAGTTCTCTGGGGTCTTCGAAAGGAGCCAAAATGGGTGGATCGGACGGGCTGGCACGGATGAAAGCCACCGCGCGCCGCGACAGCGGCGGCTTCAGGCACACCGTTCAGGTACGTGACCACCAGCTGACCGTCGACGAGCCGCTGCATGTCGGCGGGCAGGACACGGCCCCGAGCCCGCAGGAGCTGCTGGCCGTGAGCCTCGCCTCCTGTACGGCGATCACGATGGAGATGTACGCGGCCCGCAAGGGCTGGGACATCGGTCACGTCGAGGTCGATGTCGAGTACACACCGGCCGAACGCGGCTGTCCGACCAAGTTCGAGCTCGTCACACGCCTGCCCGACGACCTGCCCGAGGATCAGGTCGAGCGCCTACGCGTGATCGCGGCCAAGTGTCCGGTGCACCGCGTGCTCGACGGCGAGGTCATGTTTCTGGAGCGCCTCGAGCGCGTCCACATGGCCGCCTGAGGCCAGCGCCGAGGCGCTTGCGGCACAGGCGCGACGCGCTTGCCCAGAGGCACACCCGACCCGAGCTGGTTCGCCGTCAAGGACCCGGCCGAGCAGACGCCGGCCGCCGTGCTCGTCCCGCTGTTCCTGCACGCCGAGTCACAGGCGCCTTCGGTCGTGCTCACCCGACGCCGCGCCGACCTGCGCCGGCACGCCGGCGAGATCTCCTTCCCGGGCGGGCGCCGCGACGCCGAGGACGCCGACCTGCGCGAGACGGCGCTGCGCGAGGCCGAGGAGGAGATCGGCCTGCCGCGCGAGCTCGTCACGCCGCTCGGCGAGCTGCCGGCGATCTCGACGTTCGCGACCAACTACCTGATCCATCCGTTCGTCGGGCTGATCCCGCCCGGGCAGAGCTGGCAGGTGTCCCCGCGCGAGGTCGACATCGTGCTCGAGCTGCCGCTGCACGACGTCCGCGCAAGCCGCACGCGCACGGAGATCGAGCGGCGCGGCTTCACCTTCGAGGTCGACGCCTACATCCTCGACGGCAACCTGATCTGGGGCGCGACGTTCCGCATCCTCGAGGACCTGCTCGAGCGGCTGCAGGCGGGCGCCTTCGACGACGCCCGCCTGCTGCTCTCCTGACCGGGCGCTAGCTCGGCTGAGGGACGATGCGGATGTAGGGGCGCGGCTCCTCCCACCCGTCGGGGTAGGTCTCCTTGGCCTGGTCGTTGGAGACGGAGCCGGCGATGATCACCTTCTCGCCCTGCTTCCAGTTCACGGGCGTGGCGACCTTGTGCTTGGCGGTGAGCTGGAGCGAGTCGATCACACGCAGCACCTCGTCGAAGTTGCGCCCGGTCGTCATCGGGTAGACGAGCACCAGTTTGAGCGTCTTGTCGGGCGCGATCACGAACACGTTGCGCACCGTTTGGTTGTCGGCGGGAGTGCGCCCGGCGGCGTCTCCCGAGGTCTCGGCGGGCAGCATGCCGTAGAGCTTCGACACGTTGAAGTCGTCGTCGCTGATGATCGGGTAGTTGGGAGCGGTGCCCTGCGTCTCCTCGATGTCCTTCGCCCACGCCTCGTGGTTGTCGAGCGCGTCGACGGACAGGCCGATGATCTTCACGTCACGCTTGTCGAACTCGGGCTTGGCGTTGGCCATGTAGCCGAGCTCGGTCGTGCACACGGGCGTGAAGTCCTTTGGGTGCGAGAACAGCACCGCCCACGAGTCACCGATCCAGTCGTGGAATTTGATCCGGCCCTCGGTCGTCTCGGCCTCGAAGTCGGGGACCACATCGCCAAGTTTCAGCGTCATTTATGTCTTCCTTTCTCGACAGGCAGCCGTCTCGGACCTTCAGGAGCGGTTGGCTGGCCTACCTCGAGATAAAATCCTGATCGGCTTTACAGGGATTACCTACAGGATAGCGGAACGGCCTTCCCCGGCGGGCTCTGCTCCCTGCCCGCGGCGGTTGCGGCAGCAGGTCCTCCACGAGCGTCGGGGCGGCCGGCGCGACTAGGTCTCGGGCGTCCAGCCGGACAGCTCCGACCACACGTCACTGCCCCGTGAGACGGTACGTACGGCCGGCGCGCGACTGGTCCACATCGCGCCGACGGCCATGCAGATGCAGCCGAGCAGTGCGAGCCAGGCACCCTCGCGCAGCGAGAGCGAGATCAGCTCGCCGGCGGGCGAGGGACGGTCGACCATGCGGAACGCGACGCACGCGGCCCCGAGCAGCCCGAGCAGCGCGAGCGGCACGCGGTTGGCCTCTGAGGAGGCCGAGGCGGGGCCGGCGAGCGCGAGCAGCGCGATCAGCAAGCCGAGTCCGGCGATGATCAGCAGCACGACGTTGAGCGTGCTCAGCGCCTGGTGCGCGCTGAGCGCGAACACTTCGTGGTTGACGAGCCCGGTGAGGCTCGTGTGCAGGCTTCCGAGATGGCTCTGCAGCGCTGCGTTGCCGTACTGCGCGGCGAATTGCTCGCTGGCCTGCTCGGCGGCGGCGACGGCATGCGCGTTGAAGCTCACGCCGTACCACGGGAGGAACACGGCAACCGCGAGCAGCACGGCGCCGATCGCCGAGACGAGCGGCCCGTAGGTGGAGCGGGATTCCCCCGAGGTTTCCCCCATTGCACGACCGCATCGGCCCGACGGGCTCGCCGCTTTACCCCGGCGAGCCGAAAATCGACGCTCAGCGATCGCCGCCGAGCAGCGCCGTGACGGCATCGCACGCCGCAGCAACCCACGCGGCGTCTTCCGCGCGCGCCCCTTCGCCGGCTTCCCGGCGCTGCTCGCCGGGTCCGGCGCCCTGCCCATGCCCCTCCCCCTCGCCCGGCCCCTGCCCCTCGCCTGGCCCCTCCTCCTCGCCCGGCCCCTCCTCCTCGCCCGGCCATTCGCCACCGCCGGCGAGCACGACGGCGGGAATCGCGTTGAGCTCGGTCAGCGAGCGGAAGATCCGCGCGCCCTCGGCCAGCATCTCGCGCGTCGGGCGCCGGGCACCGACACCATCGGCGTCCGCCCCGGCCGCCTCGTCCGCCTCGTCCGCCCCGCCCGCCTCGCCGGCCCCACCCGGCACGGCCGCCCCATCCGCCCCGCCCGGCACAGCCCAAGCGTCGTAGATCAGCCCGCGCGCGGTCGTGTCGATGGCCTGGGAGAGGAAGAACTCCAGGCGTGAGGAGTGCAGCGGCGCGATCTCCTGCTCAGAGCCACGCGCGCAGGCGAGCATCCAGCAGGCGACGGTCACGTTCTCGAGCGCCCCGCGCAGCGTGGCGAGGCGGTCGGGCGTGCCGATCCAGCATTCGGCGCCGGTCGCCTCGATCGCCGCGCGCCCGGCCTCGCGGCGAGTCGTGGCGCGCACGGCGTGGCCCTGCTCGACCATCCGCTCGGCGAAGCGCCGGCCGCGGCATCCGCCGCCGACGATCAGGATTCTGGCCACGCGCCGTCCACGGCGCGCCATCTTAGGGAGCGGCGTGGCTTATGATCGCCGCCGGGCCTCGACGGCGAGTCCCTAGCCCTCCAGACACGGCGCCCGCCGTGCGACGATTGAGACAGATGAGCGGAAACGAGTCAGATACCCCTGCGACGGACGACGTCGTGACGATGGACAAGATCGTGGCGCTGTGCAAGCGCCGCGGCTTCGTCTTCCCGTCGTCTGAGATCTACGGCGGCGTCGGCTCGACCTATGACTACGGCCACTACGGCGTGCTGTTGAAGTCGAACGTGAAGAACGAGTGGTGGCGCGCGATGATCACCGAGCGCGACGACATCGTGGCGATCGACTCGGCGATCCTGCAGCACCCGCGCATATGGGAGGCCTCGGGCCACCTCGAAGGCTTCACGGACCCGCTGGTGGACTGCAAGACGTGCGGCAAGCGCTTCCGCGCGGACCACCTGATGGAGCTCGAGTGCGGGCGCAAACCGTCCAAGCACCCGGGCGAAGCGGAGGAGTGCGAGCTGACGGACGCGCGCGACTTCAACCTGATGTTCGAGACGACGATCGGCCCGGTCAAGGAATCGGGCTCGGTCGCCTACCTGCGCCCGGAGACGGCGCAGGGGATCTTCATCAACTTCAAGAACGTGCTGCAGTTCGCGCGCAAGAAGCCGCCGTTCGGCATCGCCCAGGTCGGCAAGTCCTTCCGCAACGAGATCACGCCGGGCAACTTCATCTTCCGCACGCGCGAGTTCGAGCAGATGGAGATGGAGTTCTTCGTGCCCCCGGCGGAGGCGCAGCGCTGGTTCGAGCACTGGCTGGCCGAGCGCGAGCTGTGGTACACGGGCCTCGGCATCCGCCCCGACCACCTGCGCCTGCGCGCGCACGACGCGGACGAGCTCTCGCACTACTCCTCGGGCACGAGCGACGTCGAATACCTCTTCCCGATCGGCTGGTCGGAGCTCGAGGGCATCGCCAACCGCGGCGACTTCGACCTGACCCGCCACGCGGAGTTCTCGGGCGAGAAGCTCGAGTACTTCGACCAGCAGAGCGGCGAGCGCTACGTCCCGCACGTGATCGAGCCGGCGGCGGGCGCGGACCGCGCGACGCTAGCGTTCCTGGTCGACGCCTACGACGAGGAAGTGGTCGAAGGCGAGGGCGCGGGCGACGGCGAGCTTCGCACGCTGCTCAGGCTGCACCCGCGCCTGGCGCCGGTGAAGGCGGCGATCCTGCCGCTGCTCAGGAAGGACGGCCAGCCGGAGCTGGCGCACGAGGTGCACCGCGCGGTGCGCACGGTCGTGCAGGCGGAGTACGACGAGGGCGG
>DATINR010000041.1:0-20662 GCA_035473995.1 Solirubrobacteraceae bacterium | reverse complement strand
GATCCTGCAGGCCGAGCAGCTGCCCGCGCGCTACGCCGGCTTCTCGCCGTGCTTTCGCCGCGAGGCCGGCGCCGCCGGCAAGGACACGCGCGGGATCTTCCGCGTGCATCAGTTCGAGAAGGTCGAGATGTTCAGCTTCGTAGCGCCCGAGGACTCCGTCTCCGAGCACGAGCGGATCCTCTCGATCGAGGAGGAGATTCTCGGCGAGCTGCGGCTGCCCTACCGCGTCGTCAACATCGCCGTGAACGACCTCGGCAACTCGGCCGCCAAGAAGTACGACTGCGAGGCGTGGCTGCCGAGCCAGCAGCGCTACCGCGAGCTGACCTCGTGCTCCAACACGACCGACTACCAGGCGCGGCGCCTGAACATACGCATGCGCGCGGAGAAGGGCACGCAGACGCCGCACACGCTCAACGGCACCGCCGTCGCCGTCGGCAGGACGATCGTCGCGCTGCTCGAGAACGGGCAGCAGGCCGACGGCAGCGTCGAGCTGCCCGAGGCGCTCGTGCCTCACGGCGCACCGGCGCGGCTCGAGCCGGCCGCCTCGAACTGAGCCTGTTCGGGGGGGGGGGGGGGCTAGACTGGCTGTGTGCTGCGGTTCTGGATCCTCAGGCTGCTCCCGTTCATGCACCGCTGGTTCGAGGCGGCGCCGGCCGCCTGCTGCGGCGTGTGTGGGCCTTGCCTCACGGCGACCGCAAGCGGCTTGACGGTCGAGGCGGTGGGCAGCCTCCGGCGCGATCACGGCAAGTCCGTCGATCGCGACGACGCCGGGCCTTCCTAGGCGCTGCCGGCCAACTGAATGTGGTCGGCCTCGGCCGCGCCCGGGAACGGCCGTGTCAGCCCGAACTGGTTGAGCGTGGCCTCGGGCACGCCCTCGACGCCGGGCGTGTCGGAGGCTTCGCCGCGCGTGTGCGGGTCGTTGGCGAAGCCGCCGACCTCGACCGAGTGCTGCGGGGAGCGGTAGCCGGAGATGCCGATCAGGTGCAGGTGCAGTGCCTTGCCCATCGTGTTCAGGCGCTCGGCGATCGCCGGCTCGTTGCCGACCGAGTAGTTGGTGCCGGCGGCCTGGAAGAAGCCGTAATCGCCTTCCGTGGTGCCGTTGAATTCGCCGATCGGGCCTGAGAAGGTGACTCCGGAGGCTTCGAGTTCGCGCTCCTGCACGTGCGCCAGCTCGTGTTCGAGCGAGTGCTTGTGCGAGCGCAGTTCTTCGAGCTCCGAGCTCTTCGCGTCGCGCGCCCGGACGAACTCGAGCTGGCGCTTGACGAGTGCCAGCTTCAGTTCGGCGACCTCGTCTCGCTGGACCTGTACTGCGGCGGTCTCGCGCGCGTGCGTGCTCTCCAGCGCGGCCAGGTGCTTGGCCTGCGCGGTGACCTCCTTCTGCGTCTGCATCACGTGGGTCGTCGCGGCCGCGTTCTCGCGCGAGATCGCGCGCAGGTCGTCGACGCGCTCGATCAGGTCGGCGAAGCCGTGCGCCTCGAGGATCACGGTCGCGATGTCCGGCGGCGGCGACTCGTAGGCGGCGACGACCTGGGCGACGAGGACGCGGCGGTCGTGCGCGAGCTGCACCTGCAGCGCCGCCAGGCGCGTGCGCGCGACGCTCAGCTGCGAGCGGATGCTATCGAGCAGGCGCTGCTCGATCTCCAAGCTCGATTCGAGTGCCGAGAGGCGGGTCTGCAGATCGTCGATGTTGCCCTGGAAGCCCGCGATCTGGTGTTCGTCGGCGTGGATCCCCGCGCGGACCTGGCCTTCCTTGCTCTGCGCCGCGCCGATCTTGCCTTCGAGCGCGCCCGGCGTCGAGCCGCTGGCGACCGAGCCGAGCGCGACCGTCGCCGCGGCCGCAAGCGCGAGCACGACGACGATCGACCCGCGCATGCGGGCCCGTCGCCGGCGGCTGCGCCGGCTCAGCGGTTGCGGCGGGTGGTGTGCGGAGCTTCGTGGCATGAATCGGTGAAGCTAGCCAGGGCCCTGCGCGTGCACAAGCGCCGGGAGCGCTCGTGCAGTCGCGCGCTGTGGCTACTAGTAGGAGATCCGGAAGACGATCGAGCGGCCGGCGCCGTGTTCGGGCGCCACCGTCAGCCGGTAGCGTCCGCGCGGCAGCCGGGTGCGGGCGCTCAGCCGGCGAGTCTGCGAGCCGCCGCGTGCGCTGAAGCTGAGCGGTGCGGAGATCGTGCGCCACCGCATGCGACCGTGGTCGCGCACGCGGCGTGCCACGGCGACGCGCACGCGCGCGGGCACGTTGAGCGTGAAGGCGAAGCCGAGCTTGGTCAGCCGCGGCCGTTTGTGCAGCGCCGCGAGCGCGCCGCGCGTGAGGCTGAGCGCGGAGATGGCCGGAGCGGTCGCCGCTGCGACGCCGCCGCCGCTGTTCGCGCCGGGCGAGCTCGTGCCGGTCGGCGGCGGTTCACTGCCGGACGGCGCCGCCGGTCCTGGCGTCACGGCTGGTTTGCCGCCGCTGCCGCCCGGGACGGGCGGCTTGAAGGCGGCGAGCCCGTTGGGCGTGCCCACGCCGCTCGGTCCGTCATAGCCGGGGGCGGCGAGGCAGATCAGCCTTCCGGGGCAGCTGTTCTGCGCGTCTTCGGCGCTCGTGCAGCCGGAGATGCCGGTGCCTTTGTGGAATTTTTTGAGACATTCGCCATTGGAGCCGACGGTCACGTCGTGCAGCGATTCGGGGTTCTGCTGCAGGTTTTCGTAGAGCAGCTGCGCCGGATAGGCGACGCCCTGCGCGCCGCCGGCGAGCGCGAAGATCGAGGCGATGATCGGCGAAGCGACGCTCGTGCCGCCGATCGCCGCCCAGCCCTTTTCGCCGCTGGGCGTTTCGGTGGAGTCGTACACGGCCACCCCGCTGTAGGGGTCGCCGTCGGCGGAGATGTCGGTCACGGCGCGGGCGGTGCCGCAGCCGACGGCCGACCAGTTGGCCGTGCCTTGCTGCCAGTCGTCGGCGGGGAAGTGCCCGCTGCAGCCGCCGCCGCTCGCGCCTGCGCCTTCGAGGAAGCCACCGCTTGCGCCGCCGTCGTTCCACACGGTCTCGCTTTCCCACGTCTTCGCCGAGCTGAGCGTGAGGCGCGTGCCGCCGACGCCGATCACGTGCGGTGAGCTCGCAGGGTAGTTCGGGTACGCAGCGGGTTCTTCGGAGAGCCAGTCGAGATATCCGTCATCGCCCGAGGATGCCGTGATCACGATGCCGGGGTGGTTGAAGGCGGCGCTGTCGGTGCTGCCCTCCTGGCCGCCGTAGGAGTTCGAGATCTCCGTGGCGCCGAGCGCCGCGGCGGTCTGCTCGGCGGCGTAGAGGTCGCTGTTGTTGTTCGATTTGGCCTCGACGAGCAAGATCTTGCAGCCCTGGCACACGCCGTGGGCGACCTCGACGTCGGTCGCTATCTCCTGCGCCCAGCCGCGTTCCTTTTCGCCGCTCGAGGCGGGCAGCGGCCCGGCTTTGCCGCTCTGGTTGACCTTGCGGAAGCAGCCGTTGGCTTCGTTGCACGCGGGCAGGCCGAACTGTTTGGAGAACACTTCGAGATCGCCCGCGATCGTCGCGTCGTCGTAGGCGTCGACGAGCGCGATCGTCTGCGTGCTCGGCGGCGACGCACCGGCCAGGCCGTAGGCGCTGATCAGGTTCGCCGGCGTGAGGCTGCCGCGGATCGGTTCCGTGAATTCGGTCGCCTGCGGCGTCGTTTCGACGCCGGGCACGCTCGACGGTTCGTCGGCGATCAGGCGCACCGACAGGCAGCCCGAGTAGCCCGGCGCGGGCTGTGCGCAGATCGCGCTCGCCTCGTATTCGGTCGGGCTCAGCGGCAGGTGGGCCGAGGCCGGGGAGGAGGCGAGCAGGCAGGCCGCCAGCGCGCCGAGCAGGACGAACGAGGGCCGGGCGCGCAGGGCGCCGGATACCGGCCCTGGCCGGAAGCGGGTGATGTGAGGCATCTTCATCGAGTTGGCTCTTACATTCGGCTCGGAGTCGTTACCCGCGCGCTTGACCGCCTCGGCGGCGCGCAGACGGACGTTGTACGTCTGCAGCCCGTCGCGTTTCCGCGGCGTCGAGCGTCGCCGACGCCGGGGCGGCATTAGGCTGGAGCGCGATGTCCTCGTCGTTCGGCTTCCTGCTGGCGCCCAATCCACCGCCGCGCCGCGTTGGCCTGGTGGTGGCAGCGCTGCTCGTCGCCCTGTGCACGCTCGTCGTCTACCCGCTCAAGCACGTGGCGCCGGTCGTCTCGCTGTCGGTCGTCTACCTCCCGGCGGTGCTCGTGGTCTCGGTCATCTGGGGCGGCTGGCTCGGCGGCGCGACGGCCGTGCTCAGCGCGGCGGCGCTGAACTTCTTCCACCTGGAGCCGATCGGGCACTTCGCGATCAGGCAGTCGAGCAACTGGGTCGCGCTGGTCGCCTTCCTCGTCGTCGCCGGGCTGGCGAGCTCGGTCGCCGAGGTCACGCGCGCTCGTGCCCGCGACGCCGAGGCGCGGCGCCGCGAGGCCGACCTGGCGGCGGAGATGGCGCGCCTGTTGCTGCGGGGAGACGACCTCGCCGCAGCGCTGCCGACGGCGGCGGCACGCTTGGCGCAGGCGCTCGAGCTGTCCTCGGCGGCGATCGAGATGGATGCCGTCGAAGGCGACGAGCGCACGCTCGCCTTCCCGCTGCGCGACGGCACGCGACGGCTGGGCACGCTGCTCGTCGGCGCCGACACCGCCGAGGGGAGCCTGCGCCGGCTGCAAGAGCGCGTCGTGCCGGCGCTCGAGGCGCTGATGAGCGCGGCGCTCGAGCGCGAGGGCCTGCTCGGCGACGTCGTCGAGACCGCCGCGCTGCGCCGCGCCGACACGGTCAAGACGGCGCTGCTGCGTGCCGTCTCGCACGACCTGCGCTCGCCGCTGACGGCGATCTCGGCGGCCGGCGAGGCGCTCGGCTCACCGTCGCTCTCGCAGGCCGAGCGCACCGAGCTGGCGGCCGTGATCCTCGAGGAGGCCAAGCGCCTCTCGCGGCTGGTCGACAACCTGCTCGACCTATCCCGACTGGAAGCCGGCGCGGCCGAGCCCCGCCGCGACTGGACCTCGGTCGAGGAGCTGATCCGCGCGGCCGTCGCGGAGCTCGGCGCGGGGCCCGATGAGTTCGCGCTGTCGATCGACCCCGAGCTGCCGCTCGTCAGCGTCGATCCGGTGCAGATGGAGCGAGCCTTCGTGAACGTGCTCGAGAACGCTCGGCGGCACTCGGGAGGTCACCCTGTGTCGGTGCGTGCACGCGCCGTGCACGGCCTCGCGCGCGACGCTTCGCGCGAGGGCCGGCGCCCAGCCGGCGGGCGCGTGATCGTGCGCGTGGTCGATCGCGGGCCGGGCATCCCGCCGGCGCAGCTCGAGCGCGTGTTCGAGCCGTTCTACCGCGCCGGCACGGCGACGAGCGGGCATCGAGGGTCGGGCCTCGGGCTGGCCATCGCACGCGGCTTCACCGAGGCCAGCGCGGGCTCGCTGCACGTCGAGTCGCTGCCCGGGCAGGGGGCGTCGTTCGTGTTCGAGTTGCCGCTCGGCGAGAAGGACGCGACTGACCTCTCAGGTGAGCTTCAGCCGACTGCGGCGCGGGGGACGTGAGCTTGCCACAGCAGCCGGCCGAGGCGCCGCCGAGGCGGGTGCTCGTGGTCGACGACGAGTCGCAGATCGTGCGCGCGCTGAAGGTCGTGCTGCGCGAGGCCGGCTTCGAGGCGGTGCCCGCCGAGACAGCCTCCGAGGCGCTCGATCTCGCCGCGCTGCGCCCGCCTGATGCGGCGATCGTCGATCTCGTGCTGCCCGACGGCGACGGCGTTGAGGTAACGCGCAGGCTGCGTGAGTGGAGCGAGATGCCGATCCTCGTTCTCTCGGCGCTCGGCGAAGAGGAGCAGAAGGTGCGGGCGCTGGAGGCGGGCGCCGACGACTACATCACCAAGCCCTTCGGCGCGCGCGAGCTCGTGGCGCGCCTGCAGGCGGCGCTGCGCCGCGCGGCGCCGGCAGAGGAGGAGCCGCGTATCTTGGTCGAGGGACTCGAGGTGGACCTGGCCGCTCGCGTCGTGCTGCGCGACGGTGAGCCCGTCCACCTGACGCCGATCGAGTTCGAGTTGCTGCGCGTGCTCGTGCGCAATCGCGGGCGACTGATGACCCACCGCAACCTGATCGTCGAGGTGTGGGGGCCGGAGTACGTCGACGACATCCAGCCGCTGCGCACTCACATCGCGCGGCTGCGGGCGAAGATCGAGCCAGAGGGCAAGGCCGGACCACGTTACATCGTGACCGATCCCGGCGTGGGCTATCGGTTTTCTCTCTAATTAATTAAATAGATAAAAACGCCGTAACGAAATCGTTATGCGCGGCGCCGCGATCGTCATGCGGCCGTGACGCTCGCCGTCGCATAGTGACGGCATGGACATCCTCGCAATCGTGATCGGGGTCGCAGCGTTCGCGATCCTGCTGCTCCTGATCGAGGGGGCCGACCGGGTATGAGCGCCGCCGACCTGTTCGGTCTGGTCGTCTCGGTGCTGGTGATCGCCTACCTCTTCTACGCGCTCATCAGAGGCGAGAAGCTATGACCTTCTCCGGCTGGCTGACGATCGTCCTGTTCGTGGTGATCCTGAGCGCGCTCGCGATGCCGCTCGGCAGCTACATGGCGAAGGTGTACAGCGGCGAGGGCGTATTCCTCTCACGGCTGGTCGGCGGTCCCGAGCGGCTTCTCTACAAAGTCCTGCGGGTCGACCCCGAGCGTGGGCAGGACTGGAAGTCCTACGCGAAAAGCCTCTTGATCTTCTCACTTGCCGGGTGGCTGCTGCTGTACGCGATCCTGCGCACGCAGGACGCGTTCTTCGTTCCTCACGCGGTCAACCCGCTCGGCTACCACTCGGCGCCGTGGAACGTCACGTTCAACACGGTCTCCTCGTTCGTGACGAACACGAACTGGCAGTACTACAGCGGCGACACGACGATGACCTACCTCAGCCAGATGCTCGGTCTGGCCGTGCAGAACTTCCTCTCGGCCGGAGTCGGGATCGTCGTCGCGGTCGCGCTGATCCGCGGGATCATCGGGCGCAGCGGCAAGAGCCTCGGCAACTTCTGGCAGGACCTCGTACGCACGCTCCTCTACGTGCTGCTGCCGATCGCGGTGCTCGGTGCGCTCGTGCTCGTCTCGCAGGGCGTGATCCAGAACTTCTCGACTTACCTGACCGCGCACACCCTCACCGGCGTCACCCAGTCGATCGCGATGGGACCGGTCGCCTCGCAGGAGGTGATCAAGGAGCTCGGCACCAACGGCGGCGGTTTCTTCAACGTCAACTCGGCACACCCGTTCGAGAACCCGACGGCCTTCACCAACCTGTTCGAGATGCTGCTCGTCTTGATCATCCCGGCGGCGCTCGTGTTCGCCTACGGCAAGATGACCGGCAACCGTCGCCAGGGTTACGCGATCTACGGCACGATGATGGTGATGTTCCTCGGCGCCGTGGTGGTCGCCTACATCGCCGAGGCGCACGGCTCGCCCGCCCAGCACGCAGCCGGGCTGCACACGCACGCGATCTCCGGCTCGGGCGGCGGCAACATGGAAGGCAAGGAGCAGCGCTTCGGGATCGCCGGATCGGCGCTGTTCGACGTCGTCACGACGGTCACCTCCTGCGGCGCGGTGAACAGCGCGATCGAGTCCTTCACCGGTATCGGCGGTGCCGTGCCGTTCGCGAACATGTCGGCCTCAGAGACGATCTTCGGCGGCGTCGGAACGGGTCTCTACTCGATCCTGCTGTACGTGCTGCTGGCCGTCTTCATCGGCGGCTTGATGGTCGGGCGCACGCCGGAGTGGCTCGGCAAGAAGCTCGAGGCGAGGGAAATCAAGCTCGCCGGGCTGGCCATCCTGATCACGCCGCTGGCGGCGCTCTTCGCCACTGCGCTGGCCACCGCCACTCGTGCCGGGCGGGCTTCGATCTCCGAACTGGGAAAGGGCCCGCAGGGGTTCTCGGAGACGTTCTACGCCTACCTCTCGCAATCGAACAACAATGGCTCGGCCTTCGCCGGCTACACGGGCTTCATCCAGCCAAACGCCGGCAGCATCGGCTCACACGGTGTGACCTTCGCCGACGTGCTCGGCGGCTCGGTGATGCTGTTCGCCCGCTTCGGCCCGATCGTGCTCACCCTGGCCGTAGCCGGAGCGCTGGTCGGCAAGCGCGTGACCCCCGCCGGCCTCGGCACGATGCGCACCGACAACCCGACGTTCGTCGTGCTCTTGATCGGCGTGATCATCCTCGTCGGCGCGCTGACCTTCTTCCCCGCCCTGCTGCTCGGACCGATCGTGCAGGGTCTGACCGGACACCTCTACTGACATGCGCCGCGACATCGTCACCTCGATCATCGGCATCGTCGTCTTCACGGTTCTGCTCGGGCTCGCCTACCCGCTCGTGATCACCGGCGTGAGCCAGGTCGCCTTCCCCGGCAACGCAAACGGCCAGAAGGTCTACGTGAACGGCAAGCTCGTCGGCTCGAAGATCATCGGCCAGAGCTTCCAAAGGCCGAAGGTGACGTTTCCCGGAGGGGGCAAGCCCAAGGAAGAAGAAGGAGAACTCGTCACCGAACCGGACCCGATCTACTTCCAGAGCCGTCCCTCGGCAACCGAAGGGGGCGCCTACAACGCGGCCGCGAGCACGTTCTCCAACCGCGGTCCCAACGACAAGGTCACAGAGGCTGAAGACGCCGAAAACATCAAGGCGTATCTCGAACTGGAGAAGCCGTACGACCCAGGGCTGACCACCGCGCAGATTCCGGTCGACGCCGTCAACACGTCGGCCTCCAACCTCGACCCCGAAATCTCACCGGCCAACGCGCGCATCCAGGCGCACCGGGTCGCCGCCAAGCGGGGACTCTCACTGAGCGCGGTCGACAGCCTGGTCGCCAAGTACACCGACTCTCGGGGCCTTGGCTTCTCAGGCGAACCGGGTGTGAACGTGCTCGAGCTCAACCTTGCGCTCGACCGCCTGAAGGGAGCAAAGGCCTGATGAGCGCGCAGAGGGTGGGCGGGACCCCCAAGAACGAACGCCAGGCGATCTCGCTGTTCCAGCGTGAGATCGTCAAACGCGCGCTGATCGACAGCTTCAAGAAGCTCGACCCGCGCGTGCAGATCCGCAACCCCGTGATGTTCGTCGTCGAGATCGGTTCTGTGATCACGACCGTCACGTGGTTGATCCAGGCGTTCGGCGGCAAGCCGACCCTCGGCTTCGCCGACGGTGCCCGCGGCGGCTCGGAGCCGGCCTGGTACACGTTCACGCTCGCCGTCTGGCTGTGGCTGACGGTCGTCTTCGCGAACATGGCCGAGGCCTTCGCCGAGGGGCGCGGTCGCGCGCAGGCCGACACGCTGCGTTCGATGCGCAAGGAGACGGTCGCGCGGCTGCGCGACGGCAGCACGAAGGCCGCCGCCGAGCTGACCCGCGGCGACGTGGTCGTCGTGCCGGCCGGCGAGCTGATCCCGGGCGACGGCACGGTGATCGAGGGCATCGCGACCGTCGACGAGTCGGCGATCACGGGCGAGTCGGCGCCGGTGATCCGCGAGTCCGGCGGCGATCGCAGCGCAGTCACCGGCGGCACGCGCGTCACCTCGGATGAGATCGTCGTGGAAATCACCCAGGAGCCGGGGCAGTCGTTCCTCGACCGCATGATCAGCCTGGTCGAGGGCGCCTCGCGGCGCAAGACGCCGAACGAGGTCGCGCTGAACATCCTGCTCGCCGCGCTCACGCTGATCTTCATGATCGTCGTGGCCACGTTGCGCCCGTTCGGCCTGTTCTCGGGCACCTCGATCTCCGAGACGACGCTGATCGCGCTGCTCGTCGCGCTGATCCCGACGACGATCGGCGCGCTGCTGTCGGCGATCGGGATCGCCGGCATGGACCGCCTCGTACGCCGCAACGTGCTCGCGCTCTCGGGTCGCGCAGTCGAGGCTTCGGGCGACGTCGACGTGCTGCTGCTCGACAAGACCGGCACGATCACGATCGGCAACAGGCTCGCATCGGAGTTCGTGCCGATGCCGGGCGTGGCCGAGGCGGAGCTGGCCGAAGCCGCGCAGCTCTCCTCGCTCGCAGACGAGACGCCGGAGGGCCGCTCGATCGTCGTGCTGGCCAAGCAGTACGGCATCCGTACCCCTGGGGGCACAGGCGATCACGACTTGTCCCAGCTGAACGCCGAGTTCGTGCCGTTCACGGCGCAGACGAGAATGAGCGGAGTCGACTACGACGGCCAGCAGCTGCGCAAGGGCGCGGGCGACGCGATCGTCGAGCTCGTCGAGCGCGAAGGCGGCTCCCCGCCGCCGGAGCTGCAGATCCAGCTCGACCGCATTGGCAACGAGGGCGGCACGCCGCTGGCCGTCTCGCGCGACAGCCAGGTGCTGGGCGTCGTGTACCTGAAGGACACGGTCAAGGAGGGGATGAAGGCCCGCTTCGACCAGCTACGCGCGATGGGCATCCGCACGGTCATGGTGACCGGCGACAACCGCCTCACGGCGGGCAAGATCGCCGAGGAGTCGGGCGTCGACGACTTCCTCGCCGAAGCCACGCCCGAGCGAAAGCTCGCGCTGATCCGCGAGCAGCAATCGGAGGGACGCCTCGTGGCGATGACCGGCGACGGGACCAACGACGCGCCGGCGCTAGCCCAGGCGGACGTCGGCGTGGCGATGAACACGGGGACCCAGGCCGCGCGCGAGGCGGGCAACATGGTCGACCTCGACTCCAACCCGACGAAGCTGATCGAGATCGTCGAGGTCGGCAAGCAGCTGTTGATCACGCGCGGGGCGCTGACGACCTTCTCGATCGCCAACGACGTGGCCAAGTACTTCGCGATCCTGCCGGCCGTGTTCATCTCGACCTACGCGGCAAGCCCGGGAGCCAAGGGCCCGCTGCACGTGCTCAACATCATGGGCCTCGGCTCCCCGCGCTCGGCGATCATCTCGGCGATCATCTTCAACGCGCTGGTGATCCCGCTGCTGATCCCGCTCTCGCTGCGCGGCGTGCGCTACCGGCCGATCGGCGCAAGCGCCCTGCTGCGGCGCAACCTGCTGATCTACGGCCTCGGCGGGCTGGTCGCGCCGTTCATCGGCATCAAGCTGATCGACCTGATCGTGCACAACCTGCTCGGCGGCTGAACCGCTCGGGCCCGGCCGGGCTGTCACGAAATCGTCACGGGCGCGGCGCGAATCGTCACGGACTCGTAACCGCGCGGGAGGCACACTCGATTTGACTCCATCCGGTCGAATCGGAGGTCCCGCAGATGAGCATTTCGAGGAGCAGCTACCGGCTCTGGCCCGCGGTCTCGGCGCCGGGCGCAGCGTCTGGCACGAACGTGCCGGTGCAGGCCGGGCCGGCACGGCCGGACCCGCCGAGGGGTCTCCGCCTGGAGGTCTTCTTCAGACGCGGAAAGCTGGATCGGCAGATCTGCTCGGGGGGGCGCCTGCGAGCCGACCGACGCGCTCTCCCTGCGCATCCGCCAGCTGACCGAACCGAGCATGCGCCGGCGGACCGCGCGCGAGCTCCGCGGCGTCGTCGAGCGCGTGGACGATCGCGAGCCGGGGCTCGTCATCTCGGCCGTCGTGATCGAGCCGGCGGCGGTGCGGGCCGGGCGCGAGGCGCTGCTCGGCCTGGCGGAGCGGCTGGAATCGAGCGCTCCCGTCAGCGCGCACGGCGTTGCGCTTGCCCGCGCGCTGCTGATCGAGGCCGACAGCCCGCTGTACAACCCCTATTGCGAGCGAACGGTCAACGAGGCGGTCTTCGAGGTCGAGGACGCGCTTGGCGGGCCGCCGGCGTTCGGGTTGCAGGAAGTCGCCGCCTGACCTCCGGATGAGCGCGCCGAGCGGCGCCGCAGGGGCGGTTGCAGGCGCGAGGCCGGCGCGGGCGACCGTGGGCGCTCGATCTTGAGCGAGAATGGCCGGATGCCCGCCGGCGCAGGACATCTGAAGGTCTTCATCGGGATGGCGCCGGGGGTCGGCAAGACCTACCGCATGCTGCAGGAGGGCAAGGCCGAGGCCGACAGCGGCCGCGACGTGGTGGTCGGCTACCTCGAGCCGCACGGGCGCGAGGAGACGCTCGCACAGGCCGTGGGGCTCGAGCTGATCCCGCGCCGGCGTGTGGACTATCGCGGCCGCACGCTGCAGGAGATGGATCTGCCCGCGGTGCTCGCGCGCAAGCCGGAGCTGTGTTTGATCGACGAGCTGGCGCACACCAACGCGCCGGGGGTCGAGCACGAGAAGCGCTACGAGGACGTGCGCGACGTGCTCGACGCCGGAATCGACGTCTACTCGACGGTCAACGTGCAGCACCTGGAGAGCCTCAACGACCAGGTCAACCAGCTCACCGGCGCACGCGTGCGCGAGACGATCCCCGACGAGGTGCTCTCGGCGGCGGACGAGGTCGTGCTGATCGACCTGACGCCGGAGGCGCTGATCGGGCGGCTGCGTGCGGGCAAGGTCTACCGCCCCGAGCGCGTGCAGGCGGCGCTGAACAACTTCTTCAAGATCGAGAACCTCTCGGCGCTGCGCGAGACGGCGCTGCGTCAGGTCGCCGAGGACGTCGAGGAAAAGCGCCTCGTACGAGAGCCCACGCCGGTCGTGCGCCGCGACGAGGAGGGCGTCGCCGTGGCGGCCGAGGCCCAGCCGCAGGCGATCGCCGAGCGGCTGCTCGCGCTGGCCACGCTCGCGCCGCACTCCGAGCGCGTCGTGCGCCGGGCGTGGCGCTCGGCCCAGCGCCTGGACGCGGAGCTCGACGTGCTGCTCGTGCGCCCGCCCGGGCATCCGCCGAGCCGCGAGGATCGCGAGCGCCTGGAGTCGCTGCGCCGCCTCACGGCGATGCTCGGCGCGCGGCTGCGCGTCGAGGAGGGCGAGGACGTTGCCGCCGTGGCCGTCTCGGTGGCCCGCGAGCTCGGGGCGACGTATGTCCTGATCGGCACGCCGAGCGCTCGCCGGGGCATCGGCCGTCTCGGGCTGCGCGGCGGCGGGCTCGACGGCTCGCTGCTCGGGCGCCTGCTGCGCGAGCTCCCAGGCGTCGACGTGCGGATCGTCGCCGACCCGACGCTGCGCGGCGGACGGGCCGCCGAGCGACCCCACGCCGACGCACCTGACGAGGCCGGCGGGCCAGAGGGCTAAACCCGTCGTAAAGATGAAGCGCCGATTGCAGGTAGTGGGCTAAAGGCCGCGTAAGACTCGTTGCAGCCCGGCGCAACTGCGCAACCTTCTCCCTCCGACCCTGTTCCCGCCTGCACATGCCCAATCTCAACGTTCATCTTCCGCGACGTTCTCTGTCGATCGTGGCGCTCGCCACGATCTGCGCCGTGTTCGCGGCGCTCGCGTTCGCCCGAGCCGGCTCGGCCGGCGCGACGTCGGCGAAGCCCGCCCCGCGCGCCCATGCGTCATCGACCTACTTCACGGGCCTCGGCGACGAGAAGCCGGAGATGTTCACCGACCCGAACTGGGTGCAGCTGCGGACGAAAATCGCCCGCTACATAGTCCCGTATGACGCGGTCGCGCATTCCTACTCGCTCGACAAGGCCAAGGTCTGGATCAAAGCGGCCGAAGCGGCCCACCAGCAGATCCTGATCGCCTTCTACCACTCCGAGTACACGCCGACGAGGTTGCCGAGCGTCGCCCTCTATCAGCGCTACGTGCAGAAATTCATCAAGCTCTTCCCGAAGGTCAGGCAGTACCAGTCGTGGAACGAGGCCAACCGGGGCAACATCCGCGGCGTTCTTGCGAGCCCGTCGGCGGGGGCGTCGGCGAGGTACTACCAGGCGCTCCTGCGCGTGTGCCGCGGCTGCACTGCGATCGGGCTGGACGTGCTCGACGCGAACAACATCTCGCCGACCCTGCGCTACATCTCCGAATTCAAGCGCGAAATCGGCAAACTGCGCACGATCATGCCGAAGATCTGGGGGCTGCACAACTACTCGGACATCAACCGCCTGGAAAGCTGGCGCACGCGCGAACTGGTGCGGGCGATGGGCGGCCAGACGTGGCTGACCGAGACCGGCGGGATCGTCAAATTCGGCGGTGCCTTTCCGAACAGGAACGGCTCAGGCCTGAGGCGCGCCGCCAAAGTCCTCTCCTACATGTTCAACGTCGCCGCCTCGCAGGCGCGAATCAAGCGCCTGTACATCTACGACTGGACGGGCGGCAACGCGTCGACGCGCTTCGACGCCGGCCTGACCGACAGTCATCACGTTCCGCGGCCGGGCTACGTGACGGTCTGCAGAAAGCTGCACGGCGCCAAGTGCAACATCAAGCGCATCAGTAACCACTGACGGCCGGGCTGCCCGAGGGCCCGGCGGCAGGGCGTGGGCCCGGCACGGGTGGGTTCTCGGGCGTGCGGCTCGCATCCGCGCCTCCTGCGCCCGTGCCTCCCGCAGCGCCAGTGCCCGGCCCCGCGTCGCCCCGCGTCGCCGCGCCGGGCGCCGAGGGGTCGTTGCGCAGCAGCCGCGCGCCGATCAGCGCGAGCGCGCCGGCGATCACGGCGTAGATCACGAGCCTCGTCAGCGGATAGGTGGTGCCGTCGTGCAGCTTCAGGTTCAGCGCCGTTTGATCGCCGGCGCCGACGATGCTCAAGAGGCCGCGGTGGTCGATCCCCAGCTCGGTCGGCGCGAGCGCGGCGAACAGGCCCCAGGCGAGCAGCGCGAGCGCGCCGGCGCCGAGCGAGCGCAGTGTCAGGCGCATGCGCGCCGTGACGAACGCGACGAGCAGCACGCCGGCGCCGGCGGCGAGCAGGAACGGCCAGATGCCGCCCCAGCCGCGCCCGGCGCCGAACGAGCTGGCGATCGTCGGCTGGAAGAAGCCCTTGCTCAAGTAGCGCGTCCACACGACGGCCTCGTTCTCATAGCCGATCAGCGGGTGCGTGATCGTGGCGATCACGGTCGTCGCGACGGAGACGGCGGCGAGCGCGATCGTGGGACCGGGGAAGCGCTTGAAGGCGACCCCGAGCGGGACGGCGAGGAACGGCAGCATCGTCGTCAGGAAGCGCGGGCCCATGAAGCCGCCGCCGAAGGGCAGGTAGTAGCCGGAGTTGTAGCCCACGTAGCAGAGGCAGACGCCGCCGATCGTCAGCGCCTCGGCGCGCTTGCCGCGTCGGTAGAGCAGCACGGCGCCGATCGCGCCCATGATCAGCACCGGCGAGATCGTCAGCAGCCCGCGCGAGTCGAACAGCAGCGTCGCGAGCACCTTCAGGCTCGGCAGATCGATCCCGAAGAAGCCTTTCTGCTGGCGCGGCACGTCGGAGTAGGCCAGGTGCGTCCAGGAGTGGAAGGCATAGTGGTTGTAGAGCAGCAACGGCACGATGCCGACGACGCCGCCGCCGATGTAGGCGCCGGCGCGCGTCAGCACGCCGCGCACGTTCAGCGCGTCGCGGCGCGAGAGCAGGTACAGCCCGAGCACGGCGCCGACGAAGAACAGCGGGTACTCCGAGCCGACGGCGTAGCCGATCGCCAGGCCGGCGAGCGCCAGCAGCGACGGCGCGGGCGGCCCGTCGCGCTCTCGCAGCATCAAAGCGAAGGCGGCGAAGCCGAGGAACGCGCTGAACACGTGCGAGAAGAGCAGTGTGGAGAGCGGCAGCACCATCGTGCCGAGCCCGAGCGCGACGGCGGCGGCAGCGCCGTAGCCGGGCTCGAAGCGGTCGGCCACGCGCCACACGAGCAACAGCAGCAAGAGGCCCGGCAGCACGTTGCCCCACAGCCCGATCAGGTAGACCATCTCGTCTTCTCCGCGCAGCGCTTCGGAGCTGCGCGTCCACTTTTCGGAGTCGAGGCCTTTGAGCGTGTCGTAGAAGGGCAGCGCGAACAGCGCAAGGCCAGGCGCGCGTGCGGAGTACCAGTGACCCTTGTAGAAGACCTTGTCGCCCGTGTTTTCCTGGAACCGGTCGATGTTCGTCGTTTCGACGTTGAGCGAGCGGATCAGGTCGTAGTGCGAGGTCTGATTCCAGGAGAAGCTCTGGATCATCGTCGCGTAGGCGATGCCGACGAGCAGGATCGCGAGCAGCGCGAAGCGTTTGCTCTGCAGGCGGCCGCGCATCAGTCGCTGCCGTGCAGCGCGGCCGGTCCGGGCCCGATCTCGTAGATCACGATCGAGCCGACGCGTTTGCGCGTGATGCCGAGCCCGGCGACCGGCTTTGCCGCGGCCGCCACCGGGTTGCGCGGCTCGAGCTGCGCGAAGCCGTGGGAGGGCGGCAGTTCCTTGAACGGAGCCAAGTGCAGGACGACGGTTCTGATCCCGTAGTAGCGGAGCTTCTCGACGCTCGCCTTGTCCGGGAACTTGTGAACCCCGCCGCGAATGTCGTCCACCGCGGGGATGTCGAAGGTCGAGTTGCCGATCGGGATCTTGTAGAAGCCGTCGGTCGAGAAGTACTGCCATATGCGGTCGTAGGGGCCGTCGGTGGGCAGGTCCAAGCGCGGTCCCGGCAAACCGATCTCGGCGCGCACGGGCTGGGGCACGACGGGGTGGGCCATGTGGCCGGCGCCTTCGCCGACGATCCCGATCACGATCACGACGCCGACGGCTGCGGTGGCGCCGGCGAGCGAGACGCGCGCGGCGAGACGGCCGCCGTGGCGCTTGGCGAGCGCGCCGAGCCGCCCGGCGAGCAGCTGCGCGCCGGCGCCGGCGAGCAGCGCGAGGAACAGCGTCGCGGTGGTGAACACGCGCCCGGGCACGCGCACCCCGTCCCAGCCGGGCGCGTAGTTGAACAGCAGCCGATAGGGATAGCCGTAGCCGGTCAGACCGAGCCCGACGGCGAGCACGGCGCAGACGACGGCGCCCACGGCGAGGCCGATGCGCAATCGGCGCGTGTAGAAGGGCGCGGCCAGCCCGATCAGCCCGAGCAGCAGGATGAAGCCGCCTCCGAACAGCACCTGCTCGTTCTTGGAGTGCACGTGCTCGCGCATACCGGAGGTCAAGTCGCCCCAGACGCGATTCTCCGAGGATGCCGACAGCCACGCGGCGGGACCGGCGGAGTACGTTTTGACTTCCCGGAGCGTGCGCTTGGCTGTCGGGTAGTCGTGCGAGATCTTCAGGTACGGGCGCGCCTCGTAAGCGGTGACGGCGCCGACGACGAGGATGCCGATGCAGGTGATCGCGATCAGGTCGCGCGGCAGCGAAGGCCGGCCGGCGCGCAGCCAGTAGATCGCGGCGAGCACGGCGAGCACGGCCATCAGGTAGGCGAACTGCAGCCCGAGCGTGAAGCCGAGCGAGATCTGCCAGGCCGAGACGAGCCAGCCGGCGATCACGAGGCCGCGCGAGGAGCGCCGGTAGCCGCGCAGCAGCAGGAACAGCGCGAGCGCGATTCCGCCGGAGGAGATCACGTGCAGGTGCCCGGCCTCGGTCACCCGGTAGGGCGCGTAGGCGAAGGCGGCCCCGGCGGCGGCTGCGCCGAGCTTGCGCAGCCCGAGCTCGCGAGCGAGCAGGTAGCAGCCGACGAACGCGAAGGCCCAGGCGAAGAGGAACAGCAGGTTGTAGCGGACGAGCGCCGCGACCGTGCCGGAGCCGAAGAAGCCGGCCGGGCCGTAGCCGAGCAGCGAGTCCGAGAAGGCGAGGCTCAGCGGGTGCGGATAGAAGGCGTTGGCGTCGAACAGGTGCAGCGGCTCGTGCAGCATCGCGTGGCCCACCCAGGCGACCTGCCAGGCGGTGCGAACGGGGTCGCCGAGGTCGGGCGAGATGCGGCTCGGCAGGTGCAGCACGAGCGGCCAGGTCACGATCACGGCGAGCACGACACCGGCGAGGATCGCCCACAGGATCTCCGAACGCGCGAGCCGGGGCGAGGGCGCCCAGCGACGGTCGCCGGAGGCGGTGTAGGTGCCGTCCTCGGGGCTGCCGTTGCGCTCGCCGGGAGAGCGTTCGCCGCCTGCGCTCACGGGCGACTCAGCCGGCGTGTGCGAGGGGGCGGGAACCCCGGTGCTCATCGTCTGCTCGTGTTCGCGACAAGAGGGATCGGCGCAGCATACGGGAGCGGTGAGCGACACAACGGCGCCTGCGCGGGGCGCGAAGGGGCTCTGCGACGTTCCGGCGCAAGGGTCTAGGGCCGATGTGCCAATCAGATCGGTCGATATGCGTCAGACTGCGCCCGTGAAGATTCTCGTTGTCGGTGCGGGGGGCGTCGGGGCCGCGTTTGCCGCGATCGCGCAGCGCCGCCCGAAGTTCGAGCGCGTCGCGCTCGCGGATGTCTCGCCGGAGCGGGTCAAGTCGGTCGTGGCCGCGCTCGGCGAGCCGGGCCGCTTCTCGGCCGAGCGCGTGGACGCCTCGGAGCAGCAGAGCGTGGCCGACCTGATCGGCCGCGTGCGCCCCGATGCGGTGCTCAACGCGTGCGACCCGCGCTTCAACGAGCCGATCTTCGACGCGTGCTTTCAGGCGAAGGTGACCTATCTGGACATGGCGATGACGCTGTCTCGCCCGCACCCGCAGCGTCCGTACGAGGTGCCGGGAAAGCTGCTCGGCGAGCACCAGCTCTCGGCGCACGAGGCGTGGCAGCAGGCGGGCCTGCTTGCGCTCGTCGGCATCGGTGTGGAGCCGGGGCTGTCGGACGTGTTCGCCGCCTACGCTGCACAGGAGCTGTTCTCGAGCGTCGAGGAAGTCGGCGTGCGCGACGGCGCTGACCTGGTCGTCGAGGGCTATGACTTCGCGCCGACTTTCTCGATCTGGACGACGATCGAGGAGTGCCTGAACCCACCGCTGATCTGGGAGCGAGGGCGCGGCTTCTACACGACGGCGCCGTTCTCGGAGCCGGAGGTGTTCGATTTCCCCGAGGGCATCGGCAAGGTCGAGTGCGTCAACGTCGAGCACGAGGAGGTCGTGCTGATCCCTCGCTGGGTCGACTGCGAGCGCGTGACGTTCAAGTACGGGCTCGGCGAGGAGTTCATCGACGTGCTGCGCACGCTGCACAAGCTCGGCCTGGACTCGACCGACCCTGTGCGTGTGCGCGACGTGCAGGTGGCGCCTCGTGACGTGGTGGCCGCGGCGCTGCCCGATCCGGCGACGCTCGGCGAGCGGATGACGGGACGCACGTGCGCCGGCACCTGGGTTCGCGGCACGGGCGTCGACGGCAAGCCGCGCTCGACCTACCTGTACCACGTGGTCGACAACGAGGAGACGATGCGCGAGTACGGCAGTCAGGCGGTCGTCTGGCAGACCGCCGTCAACCCGGTCGTCGCGCTCGAGCTGATCGACGAGGGCGTGTGGGGAGGCAGCGGGGTGCTCGGCCCGGAGGCGTTCCCGCCGGGGCCATTCCTCGACAAGCTCGCCGAGCTGGGCTCGCCGCATGGCGTCAAGGAGCTGGCGCCCTAGAAGTCGACCTGGGGCGGAAGCGTCTGCATCGGCGGCTCGTCGAGGATGCCGGGCCGGGCGGTTTCGGTCTTGCGCGCGAAGAACTCTTTGAAGTAGGGCCGCGACGCGAGCATCAGGATCAGGCCGAGAAGCATTCCGCCGAGACCGAACCAGAGTGGCAGCGTGATGCCGAGGATCGGTTCGGATTCGACGTTCGCAGATTTCCCGTAGAAGATCGCTGCCTTGATCAGCACCCCGAACAGCATCACCCCGCCGAGCAGCGGGACAACGCCGAGCAGGAGGAACGTCCTGACGCTTTTGAACAGCTCATGGCGGAAGAACCAGACGCACGCGAGGCCGGTGAACCCGTAGTAGAAGCAGACCGGAAAGCCGAGCGCCGTGATCGAGTCCACGAGCACGCTTTCGGAGAGCAGCAGCAGCGGCACGGTCACGAGAATCGACAGCACTCCCATCGCGATCGTCGAGACGTCGGGCGTCAGATACGTTTTGTGGACTTTGCCGAGCACTCGGTGCACGGCTTTCCAGTGGGCCATCGACAGCGTGGTCCGCGCCGTCGGGAGGATCGTCGTCTGCGTGGATGCCGAGGCCGAGGTCAGCACGCAGACGATCAATGCCTTGGACAGGATCCAGCCGACGGCGCCTCCACCGAACACGGGTTTCCCGAGCGCGTTGAGAACGTCTTCGGCGTTCGCTTCGTTGGTCAGGAAGCCGACGCCGTGAAACGCCTGGGCGCCTGTTGCGACGAGCAGGTAGATGACGAGCAGCAGCAGCGTCGAGATCACCGCGGCCTTGCCGGGGCCGTTGGCGGGATCCTCGGACTCCTCGTTGACGGCGACGCCCGAATCCCAGCCCCAGTAGATGAAGACCCCGAGCAGGACCCCGTCGAGCAGGTCGCCGAAGTTGACCGCGAGCGGGTTGAACCAGTCGGCGGTTGGCTTGATCGAGCCGTGCGGGGCGCTGCCGCCGTAGACCTTTGCGAGCGCGACGATCGCGAACACGCCGAGTATCAGCACCTCGAACGACAGCAGCGCGCGCTGGATCGCGGCTGAGAGCTCGATGCCGCGCCAGCAGATCCACGTCATCAGGGCGATCCACAGGATCGCGATGATCAGCACCAGCGCTTTCGTTTCTTCGATGCCGAATAGCTGCAGGCTGTAGATCGCCGCGATGTCCGACAGCGAGGCCATCACGATGATGTCGGCGAGGAAGATCGCCCAGCCGTTCATCCAGCCGATGCTCGGGCCGAAGGCTCGCGTGGTCCAGGCAAAGCTCGTGCCGGCGTCGGGGTCGGCGCGGTTGAGGTATTTGTAGGCGACCGCGACGAGCAGGATCGGTATGAACGAAACGATCAGCACGGCTGGGGCGTGCACCCCGATGCCGTTCACGCCGGCGATGAAGCCGAGCGTTG
>DATINR010000040.1:0-4766 GCA_035473995.1 Solirubrobacteraceae bacterium | reverse complement strand
GGCTCGCGATCACTAGGATCAGCGGCGATGGAGGCGGTCGGCGAGGTCTACACAATCCCCCAGGAGAACCTGGACTTCTGCGAGACGATCGGCAAGATCGCGCGCGAGCGGATCGCGCCGCGCTCGGCCGAGATCGACGAGAAGGCGGAGTACCCGTGGGACGTGCGCAAGCTGCTGTCCGAGCAGGATGTGCTCGGTCTTCCCTTCCCGACCGAGTACGGCGGCACGGGCACGGGCACGCTGATGCTGAACATGGCGGTCGAGGAGATCGCCAAGGTCGACGCCTCGTGCGCGCTGATCCTGATGGTGCAGGAGCTCGGCACGCTGCCGATCCAGCTGTTCGGCTCGGATCAGCTGAAGGAGCGCTTCCTGCCGCGGTGCGCAACCGGCGAGTGGTCGCCGGCGTTCGCGCTGTCGGAGCCCGAAGCGGGCTCGGACCCGGCGGGGATGATCACGACGGCCACCAAGGATGGCTCGGAGTGGGTGATCAACGGCACCAAGAACTGGATCTCGAACCTCGGCGTGGCCGACTTCTACATCGTCTTCGCGGTCAGCGACAAGGAGACGCGACGCCTGAGCGCGTTCGTCGTCGAGGCCGACCGCCCAGGCTTCAGCGTGGGCAAGCTCGAGCACAAGCTCGGCATTCGCGCGTCGCCCACGGGCCAGCCGATCTTCGACGAAGTGCGCGTGCCCGAGGAGAACATGATCGGCGAGGTCGGCAAGGGGCTGTCGGTCGCGCTCGGGACGCTCGAGCGCACGCGCCTGGGCGCTGCGGCGCAGGCGGTCGGGATCGCGCAGGGCGCCACCGACTACGCGGTCGCGTACGCGCGCGAACGCAAGCAGTTCGGCAAGCCCATCAACGAGTTCCAGGGAATCCAGTTCAAGCTGGCCGATATGGAAACACGCACGGCCGCCGCGCGCGAGCTGCTCTACAAGGCCTGCGCGATGGCCGATCAGTGGCATCCGCTGCGCGCCAAGTACTCCTCGATGGCGAAGGTCTTCTGCTCGGACACGGCGATGGCCGTGACGATCGACGCCGTGCAGGTGCTGGGCGGCTACGGTTATGTCAAGGAGTACCCCGTGGAGCGAATGATGCGAGACGCCAAGATCACCCAGATCTACGAGGGCACGAACGAGATCCAGCGGCTCGTGATCGGCCGCACGCTCAAATAGGGGACGGGATGCGCTCGTCGAGGCCGCCAGCGAGTGCCTCCGGCCACCTCCGCCGCGTCGGCATGGCCGCGCTGGTCGCGCTCTCGCTGGGGCTCGTGACGATCGTCGTCGGCCAGGGCTTCAGCACGATCGGCGCCGTGCGCGCGCTGGAGGACATCGCGCTCGGGGTGATCGTGGCGGCCGTGCTGATGGGCGCGGCGGCGTTCGTCGCCGTACGCATGGCCGGCTGGCGCGACCCCGAGTCCGAGAGCGAGTTCGACGAGATCGTCCGCCACTCCGAGCATCTGGCGCGCGAGGGGCTCGTCGTCGATCCCGACGAAAGCGCCTTCATGGAGCTCGACCCGCTCGACGACGAGGACTTCGAGGAGCTCGTGCGCGATGCGCTCGACGACCTGCCCGACCTCCTGCGCAATGCGCTGCAGCACGTCGCCGTCGTGATCTCCGACGGCGGGCGGCGCGCGGGCGCATACGGCCTCTACCAGGGCGACGGAGCGACGCGCGACGACTACCACGACCGGATCGTCGTGTTCCGCGACACGCTGCGGCGCGACTTCGGACACGATCCGGAGCTGCTGCGCGACCAGGTCACGCGCACGGTGCGCCACGAGCTCGCTCACCATGTGGGCTTCGACGAGCTCGGCGTCAGCCGCCTGGATCTGTAGTCGCGGCCGCGGCTAGACTCGGCTCGTGACGAGCGAGGGGGCGAAGACAGCCACGCCGGAGGGGGCGTCCGGCCGCGCGCGCGCCGACGGCGAGGGGCGCGTGCCCGACTTCTTCATCGTGGGGCACGAGAAGTGCGGCACCTCGGCGCTCGACCTGATGCTCAAGGAGCACCCGCGCATCTTCCTGCCGGACGCCAAGGAGCAGCGCTTCTTCGCGCCGGAGCTGCGCGGCATGAAACGTGGCCTGGACCCCTCGCGACCGCACACGTTCGAGCGCTACGTGGAGGTGTTCGCCGCGGCGCGCGCCGACCAGCTCGTGGGGGAGGCGTCCCCGCAGTATCTGCGCTCGAGCAGCGCCGCGGGGCGGATCGCCGAGGCGCGCCCGGACGCGCGCATCGTCGCGATCCTGCGCGAGCCGGTCGCGTTCCTGCGCTCCTACCACCTGCAGTGGGTCCAGAACGGCGTCGAGTCCGAGCGCGACTTCGCCAAGGCACTCGCACTCGAGCCGGCGCGGCGGGAAGGCCGGCATGTCCCACGCCATTGCCGAGTGCCGGAGAACCTCTTCTACTCGCAGCACGTGCGCTACGTCGAGCAGCTGCGCCGCTACGAGGAGGTGTTCGCGCGCGAGCAGATTCTCGTGCTGATCTACGACGACTTCCGTCGCGACAATGCGGCGACGGTGCGCAAGGTGCTGCGCTTCCTCGGGCTAGAGGAGACGGTTGCGATCGAGGGCGTGGAGACGAGGCCGCTGAAGGCCGTGCGCAGCCCGCTGCTGAAGCGGCTCGCGGACTCGGCGCGCACGGCCCGGCAGAACCCGGCGGCCGCCGACTCGCTGGGGCGGCTCGTGAACGCGCTCACGCCGGCGCTGCTGCGAAGCGACGCGTTTCGAGCCCGCTGGCGCGGGCTCGTGTACAAGGCCCCACCGGCGCCCTCCGAGCAGCTCGTGCGCGAGCTGCACGCGCGCTTCGCCCCCGAAGTGTCGGCGCTCAGCGAGCACCTCGGTCGCGATCTCGTGACCGAGTGGGGCTATCGCGATGTCGCCTGACCCTTCGGGGGCCGCGCCCCGGAGGGTGCCCGACTTCTTCATCGTCGGCCACCAGAAGTGCGGCACGACGGCGCTGTACGAGATGCTCAAGCGCCACCCGCAGATCTTCATGCCCGAGGTCAAGGAGCCACGCTACTTCGTCCCGGAGCTGCTGCGGCCGGACCGCGTGCTCAGCACGCTCGACGGCTATCTCGCCCTGTTCGCGGACGCCCCCCCCGGGCAGCTGGCGGGAGAGGCTTCGCCGCAGTACATCCGCTCGCCGACGGCGGCGCAGGCGATCGCGCAGATGCAGCCGCAAGCGCGGATCGTGGCGGTTCTGCGCGAGCCGGCGAGCTTCCTGCGCAGCTTTCACCTGCAGATGGTGCACAGCGACATCGAGCCCGAGCGCGACCTGCGCAAGGCGCTTGCGCTCGTCGAGGAGCGGCGGCAAGGAAGGCGCCTGCCGCGCGGTTGCATCAGCGCTGAGCCGCTCATGTACTTCGACCACGTGCGCTACGTCGAGCAGCTCGAGCGCTTCCACACGGCCTTCTCGCGGGAGCGCGTGCTGGTGCTCGTGTACGAGGACCTCCGCCGCGACAACCGCGCAGCCGTGCGCCAGATTCTGGAGTTCCTCGACGTGGACCCTGGAGTGGCGGTCGAGCCGGTGCGTACGAACCCGAACAGGGCCGTGCGCTCGCAGGCGCTCCGTCGCCTGGCCGACTCGGCTCGCACGGCACGCATGCATCCCGAGCACGCCACGGCGCTCGGCAAGCTCGTCAACGCGCTCACGCCGAGCGCGCTGCACAGCGAAGGCTTCCGTGCGCGCTGGCGAGACGTCGTCTACAAGACTCCGCCCCCGCCCGATCCCGGGCTAGTGCGCGAGCTGCGCATCCGCTTCCGGCCGGAGGTCGAGGCGCTCAGCGCCTATCTCGGGCGCGACCTGGTGGCCGATTGGGGCTACGACCGCCTCGACTGACCGAGCCGCACGAACCCCCCGCGGGTGCGCCGTTTCGCAATAGGATGCCGCGCAGTCACCGAACGCGCGGCTATCGAACGCGCACCGACCAAGGAGAGAGCCTCAATGCCCGAAGCAGTCATCGTCGACGCGATACGCACCCCGATCGGACGCGCGGGCAAGGGGTCGCTCAAGTCGATCCGCGCCGACGACCTCGCCGCGATCCCGCTGCGCGCGCTGGTCGAGCGCAACCCGGAGCTCGACCCGAGCACGATCGTCGACATCATGATGGGCTGCGGCTTCTGCGAGGGCGAGCAGGGCTACAACATCGGCCGCGTGGCGGGCCTGTTGTCGGGCATCGACCACCACGTGCCGGCGACGACGGTCAACCGCTTCTGCGCATCCTCGCTGCAGACGGCGCGGATGGCGGCGCACGCGATCGAGGCGGGCGAGGGCGACACGTACATCGCGGCCGGCGTCGAGGCCGTCTCGCGCGCCGGAGGCGGCGCGCCGTTCGAGTTCAACCACGGCGTCGACGGCTCGGAGGGCTCGGCCTACGACGTGTACATCCCGATGGGGATGACCGCCGAGAACGTCGCCGATCGCTGCAAAGTGAGCCGCGAGTCCCAAGACGAATGGGCCGTGATCTCGCAGAACCGCGCCGTCGAGGCCGTCTCTAGCGGCCACTTCGAGAAGGAGATCGTGCCGGTCACGGTCCCGGCGCACAAGGACGTCGACAAGGAGGGCAACGAGATCGACGTGCCCGAGACGGTCGTCAAGAACGACGACGGGCCGCGTCCGGGCACGACGATGGAGAAGCTCTCCTCGCTGCAGCCGGTGTTCAAAGAGGGCGGCACGGTCACGGCGGGCAACGCGTGCCCGCTGAACGACGGCGCGGCGGCGCTCTTGATCATGTCGGCCGAGCGCGCCAAGGAGCTCGGGATGAAGCCGC
>DATINR010000039.1:0-8208 GCA_035473995.1 Solirubrobacteraceae bacterium | reverse complement strand
GCATCCTCGCGGGGCTCGAGCGCGGGAAGATCTACGTCGACATGAGCACGGCGAGCCCGGCGAACACGCGCGCGCTCGCCGAGCAGGTCGCCGAAGCGCCCGGTACGGCGAAGGTGTGCGCGATCGAGTAGGTGCCGCCCTGTCCGACCGTGCTGAGCTTGCCGATCCGATGCCATTCTTCGTTGCCCACCGAGTTCTCGCGCTGCAGTGCGACCGTTGCACCCTGGTCTGTCGGGCTGACGGTGCCGGAGAACACGACTTTGTTGCTCAACCCCTGCCGGCGCAGGTGCGAGTGGATGAACGGTCCGCCGCCCGTGAACAGCTGCGAGCCGTCGGGCGGACCGGTCATCGTGACCTTCGGCGAGACCTTCACGGCGCGGCGCCCGCTCTGGATGCCGTAGACGATCGCGTAGAGCCGGCTGTTGGACTGCAGCGCGGGAGTCGTGAAGGCGTAGTTGCCGTGTTCGTCGGTCGTCGTCGTGCCGAGCACGCTCGCCGGCGGACCGCCGGCGGACTGCCCGTAGACGGTGACCGTCTGACCGGCCGGAGGCTGAGTCGGGCACGTCAGCTCGCCGAACACGACCGTCGATTCGCCGGCCTCGATGAAGCGCGGCGCGACGTTGATCTGGACGTGGCAACCGCCCGTCCCCGCTGCGTGGCGTCCGCCGTGGCGGGACGCGTGCTGGCTTGCCGAAGCGGCCACCGGGAACAGCACGGCAGCCGACGCGGCGATGGCCGCCAGGGGCCATGTCAGTTTGATCGAACGCATTATGCGCCTCCTTTTGCTCTCGCTCTCGTGGTGCTGGCAGTAACCCGGCCACGGGGGCGTCGATGCGGTCGGCGGACAGGGTTTGAAAATCGCTGAAATCAGTGTTTCAAGAACGGTCGACGGGGTAAAAAGCGGCTTGAGAGGTGTAGACGCAGTAGGTCTCGGGGGAGGCACATCGGGCCGTCCCGCGAGGGACTGAAAGAGACCGACACAGGGAACCGGGGGAGGAGCGGGATGAGGGGATCGACGGGGTGCTCGCCACGAGCGGCGATGTCTTGGCGGCAGCGCGGCGGGCGAGGGACAGGCACGCGAGGGAGGCTGCTCGCCGCCGGGCTTTGCATCGCCGGCTCCTTCACGGCAGCCGCTATCGCCCTGCCGGTAGCGCAGGCCGCCGCGGCGCCGCTCAACACTGCTGCGCCGGCCATCACCGGCACGACCGTCGACGGCATGCGCCTGAAAGTCGGCAAGGGCCAGTGGGAAGTGGTCAAACCGTTCTCCTACGCCTTCCAGTGGGCTCGCTGCGATGCCTCCGGTGGCTCCTGCGTGAACATCCCCTCCGCCGTCGGGCCCACGTACAAGCTGACCCATGAAGACGTCGGTCACACGCTCCGGGCGACCGTGAGCGCGAGCGACTCCGGCGGCGAAGCCAGCGCCGAATCGCAGCAGAGCGAAGTCGTCGCATCCGCACCGCTGGTCAAAGGCAAACGCCCGAGCGTCAGCGGCGTCGCGCAGGACGGTCAGCTGCTGAGCGTCGGCAACGGCACGTGGAAAGGGACGCCTCCACAGTCCTTCGCCTACCAGTGGCAGACCTGCACGAAGTACGGAGTCTGCACCGACATCGCCGGCGCGACCGGCTCGAGCTACCGCGCGGCCACGGCGCAGATCGGATCGCGGCTGCGCGCGCTCGTCACCGCGACGAACGCCGTCGGCAAAGCGAGCGCCGCCTCGCGGATGAGCAAGCCCGCCGTCGCCGGCCCGCCCGTCGAGATCGTCGCACCGGTCGTCGCGGGCAATCTGCAGGAAGGACAGACGCTGGACGCGACATCCGGCGAATGGGCCGGGACGGCGCCGATCTCCTTCGCCTACCAGTGGCTGCGCTGCTCGGCGCTCGGCGGCGGCTGCCAGGAAATCCCAGGCGCGACCAACTCCACGTACACGGCCGGCGGCGCCGATCTGGCGAGCAATCTCGCCGTCGTCGTGACCGCCGCCAACGCGCAGGGCTCGGCCGCCGCCACGTCGGCCGAAACGCAGCCGATCCTCGGCATCCTGCCGACCAACAGCGTGCTGCCGAGGGTCTCGGGGGTGCTTCAGGACGGCCAGCTGCTGAGCATCGGCAACGGCGTCTGGTCCGGTACCGAACCGATCTCCTACGCCTACCAGTGGCAGCTCTGCAACGCACTCGGCGAAGCGTGCGGCGCGATCGAAGGCGCCACCGGCTCGAGCCTCAAACTCGACCCGAGCGAGATCGGCAAGACACTCGACGTCCTCGTCACGGCGACCAACGTCGCCGGTTCGAGCACCGTCACCAGCTCGCTGACCGGCTTGATCGCGGGCATCCTGCCGACGAACACCGGGCTTCCGAGCATCTCCGGCGTGCTTCAGGACGGCTCGCTGCTGAGCGCCGCCACCGGCACATGGACGGGCAGCGAACCGATCTCCTACGCCTACCAGTGGCAGCTCTGCAACGCGCTCGGCGAAGGCTGCAAAGCGATCGAAGGCGCCACCGGCTCCTCGCTCAAACTAGACCCGAGCGAGATCGGCAAGACGCTCGCGCTGCTCGTCACGGCGACGAACGCAGCAGGCTCGGGCTCGGCGACGAGCACCGTCAGCGGGCTGATCGCGGGCATCCTGCCGAAAAACACGGCGCTGCCGACGATCAGCGGGACGCTCAAAAACGGCCAGCTGCTCAGCGTCACGAACGGAACGTGGACGGGCAGCGAACCGATCTCCTACACCTACCAGTGGCAGCTGTGCCTGCTGGGCACCTGCAGCGACATCGCCAAAGCCACGAGTCAAACGTTCCTGCTCGGCGGGCTGAGCTTCGGCAGTACGCTGCGCGCCGTCGTGACCGCCAAAAACGCAGCCGGCTCGGTGCCGGCGAGCACCGCGATAACCGCTCCGCTCGGGCTGTGAGCCGCTGCGCTCATGGCTCGTGCGCGCAGAGGAAGGCATCCAGCAGCGCGTTGTAGGGCTCGCCGTTCGCCGGGATCGTGTGCCCGCATCCGGCGATCGTCTCGCGCCGCGCTCCCAGGCGCCCGGCCAGCTCGTCGCAGATCGCCTCGAACACCGGCGAGTGCCCGCCTGAGACGACGAGCGTCGTGAACGGCGCTGCGCGCAGCTCCTCGAGCGGGGGGTCGGCCTCCCATGGAGGACGCTCGCTCATCAGCAGTCGCGTGCCACTCAGAAGCTCGCCACTGAGCTCCTCGGGCGTCTCGTGGCTCGAGCCCACGCCGCCGCGAAAGGCGCGCAGGAAGTCGAGCGGCGCGAGCGTCTGCGCGTGCTCGTAGAGCAGCTCGCCCGATGCGATCTGCGCATCGACCGCGGGATGCCCGGCGGCGACGCGCATGCAGCCCGGCTCGGAGATCGTCAGCGAGCGCACCGCCTGCGGCGCAAGCGCTGCCGCATACAGCGCGATCACCGCGCCGTATGAGTGCCCGACGAGGTGTGCCCCGTCGTCGCCGAGCAGTTCCGCGATCATCGGCGCCTCCGCCTCGAAGTCGCCGCGCGCCAGCGGCGGGCTGGCGGCGAAGCCCGGCCGGTTGGGCAGCACGAGCGACCATCGCTCGGCCAGGGGCGCCTGCCGGCGCCACGTGCGTTCGGCTCCCACCACGCTGCCGTGCACGAGCACCACGCGCGGTCCTGTGCCGTGCCGCGTGACGTCGAGATCGCGTGCGCGCACCACGAAGCCCGCTCACGGCACGATCACGTTCGCCGGGTTCGGCTGCTCCTCCGGCGGCGCCTGGCTGTAGTCGCCGAACGGGCCGTCGCGCTGGACGACCGCGCCGCTCACTCCGTCGCGTTCGGCCAGCTCGATGAACTCCTTCGCCTCCGGCGTGTTGCGCATCAGCCCGTCGAGCACCGGGCCGAGGAACTGCGTCGAGGCCAGGCCCATGTTCTCGTAGGCCTGGTTGACGATCAGCTTCATCGCCGTCAGCTGCGAGAGCGGGATCGCTGCGAGCTGGCGTGCGCGCTCTGCCACCTCCGCCTCGAGGCGCTCGAACGGCACCGCCGCGTTGATCAGCCCCGCCTCGACTGCTTCCGATCCCGACAGCGGTTTGCCCGTCAGCGAGTATTCCTTGGCCTTCGTCAACCCCAGCCGGTACAGCCACATCCCGGTCAGGTAGCAGCCCCACATGCGCGAGTAGGAGGTGCCGATGCGCGCGTCCTCCGAGGCGATCACGAGGTCCGCGCACAGGGCCATGTCGCTGCCGCCGCCCACGCACCAGCCGTGCACCTGGGCGATCACCGGCTTCGGCGAGCGCCACAGGCTCATGAACTTCGGCACCGGACCGACCGCCTGCGAGGTCGCCATCGCGAAGTCCTTGCCCGCGTCCCATTGCCCGTCGGTCGTCAGCGACTCGTCCCAGTGGTGAAAGCCCCCGCCGAGGTCGAAGCCCGCGCAGAACGCCCGCCCCGCGCCGCGCAGCACGATCACCTTGACCTGCTGATCGGCGATCGCGCGGTGGACGGCCGCCTCGAGCTCCTCGGGCATCGGCGGCACGATCGTGTTGAGCCGCTCCGGCCGGTTCAGCGTGATCGTCGCGACCGTGTCCTCCGTGTCGTACAGCAGCGTCTGAAAGGACATCTGGCCTCCTCGGGATAGAACGGCGGACAGGCGGGCACTAGTTATCTGACGATGTCATCCCCAGCCCCTCGGCGCGATGCTATTCGGGAACGCGCCGACGCAAGCGCGACAAATCGCCTCTCGAGCGCCACCAAGCGGCCTGCGGCCGCGCGCGAGCCCGCTGCGCGGGCCGTCCAAGCGCCGGAGCGCCATTTTGGACGCGCGTCGAACGACCTGAGCGCCGCCTCGCCCCACAATTGGGGCATGTCGGGGACCGCGCCAGCA
Organism: Solirubrobacteraceae bacterium; assembly: GCA_035473995.1. Lineage (GTDB taxonomy): Bacteria > Actinomycetota > Thermoleophilia > Solirubrobacterales > Solirubrobacteraceae > Palsa-744. Next base: position 3,370 of record DATINR010000039.1, on the reverse strand, counting down.
GAGCTGCAGGGCGAGCGTGCGCTCGACGTGCCTGTCGGCACGATCGGCGAGCCGTCGCTGCTCGACTCGCCGGTGTCCGCCGAGGCGGCCGACGAGTCCTGGGACGCGCTCAACGCTCGCAACGGCGGCGACCGGCCCTATGACGAGGGCCTGTTCGACGGTCCGCATGCGACCGAGGCCGACAAGCGCCTCGGGCGCGCGCTGGAGCGGCTCGACCTGCGCGAGCTGTGCGAGCAGGTCGCCGGCGAGGCCGGCCGGCGGGGCGTCTGCTTCGGCAGCGCCGACGGCGAGCAGGAGTTCCGCATCGACCCGATCCCACGGCTGATCGACGCGGCCGAGTGGCGCAAGCTGTCGGCCGGCGTCGCCCAGCGCGTGCGCGCGCTGGAGCTGTTCGTGCGCGACGTCTACGGAGAGCGGCGGATCGTCCGCGAGGGAGTCGTGCCGGCGCGCGCGATCGACGGCGCCGACCACCACGAGCCGCTGCTCGACGGCGCCGGCGAGCAGATCGGCACGTGGATCACCGTCGCCGGGCTCGACATCGTGCGCGACGGCGACGGCACGTTCAAGGTGCTCGAGGACAACCTGCGCACGCCGTCGGGCATCGCCTACGCCGTGGCCACGCGCGAAGCGCTGCGCGCGCACCTCGCGCCGCCGAGCGGCGTGCACGTGCGCTCGCTCGACGCCGCCTTCGACACGCTCGCCGCCGCGCTGCGCTCCGCCGCGCCGGAGCAGGCGCGCGAGGATCCCACCGTCGTGCTGCTGAGCGACGGCGAGGGCAACTCGGCCTTCTACGAGCACACGCAGATCGCCCGGCACACGGGCATACCGCTCGTGCTCGCCGAGCAGCTCTCCGTTCGCGGCGGGCGGCTGCATGCACGCCTGCCCGACGGCGAGCGCCCCGTCGACGTCGTCTACCGGCGCACCGACGAGGACCGGCTGACCGGCGAGCGCGGCGAGCTGACGCACGTCGCCGAGCTGCTGCTCGAGCCCGTGCTCGAAGGCACGCTCGCTTGCGTCAACGCCTTCGGCACCGGCGTCGCCGACGACAAGCTCGTGCACGCCTACGTCGAGCAGATGGTGCGCTTCTACCTCGGAGAGGAGCCGTTGCTGCAGTCCGTGCCGACATACGACCCCGGCGACCCCGAGACGCTCGAGATGATCCTCGAGCGGATCGACGAGCTCGTGATCAAGCCGCGCAGCGGTCACGGCGGCTACGGCGTCGTGATCGCCCCGCACGCGCGTCCCGAGGACGTGCGCAAGGCCGCCGACGAGCTCGCCGCCGCGCCCGAGCGCTTCGTCGCGCAGGAGACCGTGATGCTCTCGCGTCACCCGACCGTCACCGACGGGCGCCTGGAGCCGCGGCACATCGACCTGCGTCCGTTCGCGATCGCCTCCGGCGATGACGTGCGCGTGCTGCCGGGCGGGCTCACGCGCGTCGCCTTCGACCGCGGCGCGCTCGTCGTCAACTCCTCCCAGAACGGAGGCAGCAAGGACACGTGGGTGCTCGCATGAGGGGACAACGCGACAGGGAGGCTGGAGCGACATGAGCAGGCCCGTGATCGGCGTGACCGTCTCTGAGATCCGCCAGAAGGAACACGTGCAGAACGTGCTGCACGGCGAGCCGACGCACACCGAGATGACGCTCGGCCTCTCCTACATGCGCGCTGTCGAGATGGCCGGTGGGCTGCCCGTCGCGCTACCGCCGCTGACGACCGAGAACGTCGACGCGCTGCTCGACCATCTCTCCGGGCTGCTGCTGACCGGCGGCCCCGACCTCGACCCCTCGACCTACGGCGCCGCGCCGCACCCCGAGCTCGGGCCGACCGACCCCGTGATCGACGCCTTCGAGCTCGCGCTCTGCCGCCACGCCTACAGACGCCGGATGCCGATCCTGGGGATCTGCCGCGGCGCGCAGCTGCTCAACGTGGCGCGCCAGGGCACGCTGCACCAGCACGTGCCCGAGTTCACCAACGGCACGATCGAGCACCGTCAGGCTGAAATCGGCACGCGCACGAGCCACGAGGTGCGCGTCGCGCCCGACTCGAGCCTCGCGCAGACGACCGGCGGCGGGCCGGTCAAGGTCAACTCCTTCCACCATCAGGCGATCGATCAGATCGGCTTCGGGCTGCGCGCTGTCGCCTGGTCTGAAGACGGCCTGATCGAGGCGATCGAGGAGAACGAGGGCCGCTTCATCCTCGGCGTGCAGTGGCACGCCGAGACGCTCGTCGCCGACGCCGAGCAGCTCTCGCTGTTCGAGCGCCTCGTCGAGGCGACCAGGCACCCCGGCATGCCTGCGCCGCGCGAACGTGAGCGCCCCGGCGCCGACCGCGGCGGACAGGAGGACTTCGGTGCACGCGCCGTCTAGGGTCGCCCTGCCCACGCTCGGGGTCCCCTCCGGGCGCCTCGTGCCACCTGGGCGCGCTCCCGCCGAAGCCGACACGGACGCGGAGGCCGAGCGCGTGAGCGAAGCCGAAGCTTCGAGCAGCGCCGGCGCGCTGACCGGATCGAGCGACGCGCCGGGCCCCGGCGAGTGGTCGCGTTGGACGCCGACGGCCGGCTCCGCCTGGACGATCGGCGTCGAGGAGGAGGTGATGCTGCTCGACCCCTCCGACTGGGCGCTCGCCTCGGAGGCCGACGCGGTCATGTCGGGGCTGACCGGCGAGCTGGCATCGCACACGAGCACCGAGACGCACGGCTCGGCGCTCGAGCTGCGCACCGACCCGCACGCGACCGTCGCCGACGGTCTCGCCCAGCTCGAGGACCTGCGCGGCGATCTCGCGCGCGAGCTCGCGCCGCTCGACCTGCGCGCCGCCGTGGCCGGCCTGCACCCGTTCACGTTGTGGCAGGACACGAAGATCTCCGAAGGCGACCGCTACCGCTTCCTGTACGGGTCGATGCGCGAGCTCGCGCGGCGGGAGCCGACCTTCGCGCTGCACGTGCACGTCGCGCTGCCCGACCCCGAAAGCGCCGTGCGCGCGATCAACCGGCTGCGCTCGCACCTGCCGCTGCTGCTAGCGCTGTCGGCCAACTCGCCCTTCTGGCAAGGCCGCGAGACGGGTCTCGCCTCGGCGCGCACGCCGCTGTTCCAGGCGTTTCCCCGCGTGGGCATACCGCGCGCCTTCCTCGACTACGAAGACTACGTCTCCACGATCGATCTGCTGTTGCGCTGCGAGGCCTTCCCCGAGCCGACCTTCCTGTGGTGGGACGCGCGCCTGCAGCCGCGCTTCGCCACGATCGAGGTGCGCATCATGGACGCGCAGACGACCGTCGCCGACTCGGCCGCGCTGACCGCGCTCGTGCAGTGCCTCGTGCGCCTGGAGGCGACCGAGGGCTCGGACATCGACCCCGCCTTCGATCTGCCCGAGATCCT
>DATINR010000038.1:0-26857 GCA_035473995.1 Solirubrobacteraceae bacterium | reverse complement strand
CACGATCGAGGTGCGCATCATGGACGCGCAGACGACCGTCGCCGACTCGGCCGCGCTGACCGCGCTCGTGCAGTGCCTCGTGCGCCTGGAGGCGACCGAGGGCTCGGACATCGACCCCGCCTTCGATCTGCCCGAGATCCTCGCCGAGAACCGCTTCCTCGCCGCGCGCGACGGCGCCGAGGCGAGTCTGATCGACGCGCGGCTCGGGCGCCGCTCGCCCGTCCCAGACGTGCTCGAGGCGCTGCTGGAGCGCTGCCTGGCGCACGCCGAAGACCTGCGCTGCGTGCAGGAGCTCGAACTGACGCGCAACCTCGCAGCCACGCCGCGACCCAAGCGCCAGCTCGACCTCGCGCGCGGCCCCGACAAGCTGCCCGGGCTCGTCGAGGCGCTCTCGGCGCTGTTCTAGGAGCGCTTCTGCGCGACACTTCGGGCGTGCGCGCCCTTCTGCAGCGAGTCTCGAGCGCCAGCGTCGACGTCGACCAGCGCACGGTCGCGCAGATCGGCCCCGGCCTGCTCGTGCTGCTCGGCATCGCGCGCGACGATGGCGCCGAGGCGGCCGACAAGCTCGCCGAGAAGGTGCGCGCCATGCGCATCTTCAACGACGCCGACGGGCGCATGAACGAGCCGCTCGGCGAGCGCGAGATCCTCTGCGTCAGCCAGTTCACGCTGTACGGCGATGCGCGCAAGGGCAACCGCCCGAGCTTCGTCGCCGCCGCGCCCGGCGAGCAGGCCGAGCCGCTGTATGAGCGATTCTGCGAGCGCGCCGAAGCCAAGCGCGGCGTGTTCGGCGCGCAGATGGCCGTGAGCCTCGTCAACGACGGCCCCGTGACGATTCTCGTGGAGGCCTGAGCATCAGCAGCCCGCGGCCATCTGACGTCCGCGAGGACGTGATCCTCTATGTGATCCACGGCTCGCACGCCTGCCGCGCGGCGATGCTGATGCTCGCGCACAAGCAGATCGCCTACCGGTTGGTGACGCTGCCGACCGGCGCCCATCCGCTGCTGCTGCGTACGCGCGGTTTCGCCGGGCACGCCAAGCCGATCCGCAGCGTCGACGGGCGCGCGCACCGATCGCTCGCGGCGCTCGACCGGATGGGGACCGTGCCGGCGCTGCGCTGCGGCGCAGAGCGCGTGCAGACCAACCGGGCGATCGCACGCTGGCTCGAGCGCGTGCAGCCCGAGCCGCCGTTGTTTCCCGCCGACCCGCAGCGCAGAGCCGCCGTCGAAGCGGCCGAGGAGTGGGGCGACGAGGCCTTTCAGATGGCCGCCCGGCGGATCACGCTGCTCGGTGGCCAGCACGGGCTCGACACGCTGCGCGACCACGCCAACGACGGCCGCCTCGGTGCGCTGCTCGCCAAGGGCGAGCGCTCGCGCAAGCTCAACAACCAGATCGCCGCGCGCGTCGTCTTCAAGGCCGACGGCGAGCAAGCCGAGCGCGAGCTGCTGGCCGGGCTGCCGGCCATGCTCGACACGATCGACCGATGGCTCGCCGAGGGCGTGCTCAGCGGCCCCGAGCTGAACGCCGCCGACTTCATGATCGCGCCGAGCCTCGCGCTGATCGCCTATCGCCTCGACCTGCGCGAGCAGATCGAAGGGCGCCCAGCCTGGCGCTGGCTCGAGCGCGTGCTGCCCGAGCCGGCGCTCAGCTCGGCCTAGGCGGTCACCGGCTCGCTGCGCGTGCTCGCCGCCGCCATCGGCTCCTCCATCGCCCGCCCGTGGCGGATCAGGTCGGCCGCGCGCTCGGCCACCGCGATCGTCGGCGCGTTCGTGTTCCCGCGCGGCACGACCGGCATCACCGAGGCGTCGACCACGCGCAGGCCGTTGATGCCGTTGACGCGTAGCTCGGTGTCCACGACGGCGCCCGCGTCCTCGCCCATCCGGCAAGTGCCGACGGGGTGGTAGATCGCGAACGTCGTGCGCGCCGCGTGCGCGCACAGGGCCTCGTCGCTGTCGTCGGCCGGCGTGTTGAAAGGCGTCGCCGCGTAGGGCTTCATTGCCGGCTGCGCGCAGATGTCGAGCAACAGGCGCAGCCCTGCGACCATCCGCTGCATGTCATCGCCGGCCGTGTAGAACGCGTTGTGGATCACCGGCTTGGCCGTCGGGTCTTTGGAGAGCAGGCGCACCGTGCCGCGGCTCTGCTCGGTCAGCAGGCACGGCGAGGCCCACACGCCGTGCGCCTCAGGGTCGCGCATGCCCTCCTCGACGATGTGCACCGGGGCCACGTGGAACTGGATGTCAGGCGCCGGCGCCCCGTTGCCGACGCGCGCGAAGCCGCCCGCCTCGGCGAGGTTCGAGGCGAACGGGCCGGTCTGCGTCGCTTCGAACTCCTCCAGCGCAGCCGGCTCGAGCGCCAGCAAGAGGCTCTCCGGCTCGGGCGTCGTCCACACGAGCTGCGTCGCCGGATGGTCTGAGAGGTTCTCGCCGACCTGCGGCTGGTCGAGCAGCACCTCGACCTCGCGCATCGTCAGGTGCTCGGCCGGGCCGACGCCCGAGAGCATCAACAGCTGCGGCGAGTTGTAGGCGCCGCCGCAGAGGATCACCTCGCGCTCGGCGCGGAGCTCCTGCAGCCGGCCGAGCTGGCTCGCTTCGACGCCGACCGCGCGCGTGCCCTCGAACAGAATGCGGTGCACGAGCATGTACGGCATCACCGTGAGGTTGGGGCGCTCTTCGGCCGGGCGCAGGTAGGCGACGGCCGTGCTCGCGCGCATGCCCCCGCGCTGGGTCACCTGATAGAGGCCCACGCCGTCCTGCGCCTCGCCGTTGAAGTCGGGGTTGCGCGGCAGGCCCGCCTGCTCGCCAGCGTCGACGAATGCGCTCGAGATCTTGTTGTGCGAGCGCTCCTCGCTGACCGGCAGCGGTCCGCCCGCGCCGTGCCACTGCGAGGCGCCGCGCTCGTTGTCCTCGGCCTTGATGAAGTACGGCAAGAGGTCCGCCGCGCTCCAGCCCGGCACGTTCCATTCGTCGTAGTCGAGACGGTTGCCGCGGATGTAGACCATCGCGTTGACCGACGAGGAGCCGCCGAGCACGCGCCCGCGTGGCAGCGTGATGCGCCGGCCGCCGCACTCGTGCTCGGGCGCCGAGTGGTAGTCCCAGTCGACCTCTGTCGAGCCGAGCTGCAGGTAGCCGAGCGGCACGTGGATGTTTTCGTTGACATCCGGCCCTCCGGCCTCGAGCAGCAGCACCTGCACGTCCGGGTCCTCGCTGAGACGGTTGGCGAGCACACACCCCGCCGATCCTGCGCCGACGATCACGTAGTCGTACATCTGGCTCCCCTTCCTCGTGTGGGGCAAAGATACTCCTCGCCCGTCGGCCGTGGCGAGGGCTGGACGCATCGAACGAGTCCCGATCGGCTGCCCGCTACTGCGGAGCGCCCACGGCATCGAGCGCATCGCCCGTAGAGGGGAACGTGCGCACGCCGATCACCTGACCCTCGCTGATCGTCCACACGCCGGCGCTTCGCTGCTCGACCAAGATGCCCGTCTGCCGGCCTCGAGCCGTCAGCCGCAGCGTGACGACCACCGCCGAGCCCGCGTCGTAGAGGCGCTCGGCCTCGAAGCGGATCTCCGACATCGCCTCCTGGAAGGACTCTCTGTAGCGACGCATGCCGGCGTGTCCGCGGTAGGTGTCCGGTTCGGCGGAGACCGACGGCGCGATCTGGATCTCGACGTCGCGATGGGTCAGTGCGAAGATGCGATCGATGTCTTCCTCGTTGAAGGCATTCAGCATCTGACGCACGATCTCGACGTGCTCTTGCGACATCGCCAGATGTTTCCACTTGGCGCGGCCGACGAGCGGCGCCCCCGACTCAGCCCCCGGCCAGCGCCTGGCGCTTGATCTGCTCGAACTCCGCCTGGTTGATCGCGCCGCGCTCGAGCAGCTCGTGCGCTTTGGCGATCTTCTCCGTCGGGTCGACCTTGCCGGCGACTGACTGCACGTACTTGCCGAATTCGTCTTCCACTGCTTTCTGCTGGCGCTGCGCGCGTTCGGTCATCCCCGTGTGCTGCGTGATCAGGTAGATGAACGTGCCCAGGTAGGGCAGCACGATGATCGCGATGATCCACAGCACCTTCACCCCGCCCGTCGTGTCGTGTCGGCGGAAGATGTCGCCGAGCACCGAGAACAGGATCATCAGCCAGACGATGAACGCGAAGAAGACGAGGATCGTCCAGAAGATTTCGAGCAGTGGGTAGTCAGTCGCGAGGATCATGTTTTCGAGCATAGGCGAGCATGGAGACGGGACGCTCGCCGCGCGGCCCGAGCGGACACATAGGCCGCTGCGCTCTCAGTCTTTGCGCATGCGGCCGTAGCCGTATGCCGCCCTGCCGAGGAAGCCGACTGTGAGCAGGCCCCAGACGAGCGCTACGACAGGCGCGCCTTTGACGGCTGCCAGGATCGCGACGACCAGGCAGGCGAGCGCCGCGCAGAGGGAGAAGACGAGGTTGGGCAAGCTGCCATCACCCGGCTCCGGATACGAGCCACTTCGACCCCGAGCGGACCAGCTTCAGCGGCGCTGCTTTTTCAGCCTGCACCGTCGCGGTGCTCTTCGTCTTGGTGACGAGGTGAAGCTTCACGTGGGCGAGCTTCCCAAGCCGTGCGCTGCCTCCCGCGATACGGCTCAGCGTCAGCTCGACGGCACCGGCGCAGGTGCCGGCCTTGGTCCTCCCGCCCGGAAGTCGCTTGCCGACTTCGATGAAGCGGCGCTGCCGGTCGGCCGTGCTGAGCTCACAGAGCTTCTTGCCGTCCCCGGCCGCCGTCGCGCGGTACCACTGCTCGCCGACCTGCACCGGCGTCTGCTCCGATGAGCCTCCGCAGCCGGCGAGCGCGAGCGCGGTCAGCGCCGCCGTCAGCATTCCGATCGCTCTGGGCAAGTCTCTTCGTCTCCTATCTGCCGTGCGGACCGCTTGACAAGCCGGAGACCGGTCTCGAACCGGTGACCTCCTGTTTACAAGACAGGTGCTCTACCAACTGAGCTACTCCGGCATTTGGCGCTTCAGCCAGCCGAGAATCGCCACTCGCGGCCGTCGGCAAGACCGGTGCTGTGGGCAAGACGCGGACATTTCTGAAGGTCGCCATGGACCCGATAGAGGCTATCGCTAGCGAACGGTCTGGCGCAAAGCGCCCGATCGCGGTACCTTGCCCCTATCCGGCGCGTCGAGGCTGCCGGCACGGAGGAGGGGATATGAGGGGCATTTGGACCACCGGGCTTTGCCTGATTGTGTTCGCGATGGGCGCTATTGCGGCTAGCGCTTCGGCGGCAGCACCTGAATTTGGCCGCTGCCTGAAGACCAAAGACGGCGAAGGATTGAAATACACCACTGCGAAATGCACTGTCGTAGCGAGCGGGGAAAATGAAAACTTCGAATGGTATGCGGGCTTTGGATCGACGCGGCCGCTCGAAAAAGCCGGCTTCACGACCGCCCTCAAGCCGGAAACGATCGCTGTGCTGACAACGGTCGCTGGGACTAAAATTATTTGCTCTGGCGGGACCAGCGGAGGCGCCTACACCGGCAACAAAACTGTCGGTGGCATCGTTCTGAAATTCACCGGATGCGAAACGGGCGGCGGAAAATGCAACAGCGTAGGTAAAGGCGTCGGACAGATCACCTGGAACGAACTCGACGGCTCGCTTGGAATCTGGAGAACAGGCGAAACCGCGGCCAAGGATGGGCCGGGAATCTCGCTCAAACCGACGACCGGCGAACAACTTGTCGAATTTGCCTGCGGCGGTCTGACCGTACAGGTAAAGGGCGCCGTGATCCTCTCTGTGCCGGGGAACACGATGAAGCTGAGTGCAATGGTGAAACTGAACGCACACAACGGGAAACAGAAACCAGAAAGTTTCGTCGGTGGGCCACAGGAAGTACTCAAATGCAAATTCAGCGCGGCACCATTGGAACAGTGCGCACTGACGCTGGCGATGACCTGGACAAACGAAGAAAAGGTCGAGGCAAGCACGGTCTTGTAGCGGCGATTGTTCTGCTCTTAGCCCCGGCAGGGTGAGCCTTGCCGGGGCTGCTCGCATTGTGAGTGGCGCTAATGGTGGGCGCTGCCGCCGCGAACGGTCCGCCACGAAGCCCACGTGATCCGCAGGATCACCAGCGTGATCGCCAACCCGATCAGCGGGTCGGCGATCGGCGCGCCGATCGCGACGACGGCCGCGCTGAGGATCACCGACAGCGACACGTAGGCGTCCGCGCGCGCGTGGTTGCCGTCGGCGATCAGCGCCGCCGAGTCCAGCCGCCTACCCGCCCGTGTGCGTATCTGCGCTGCCGTCCAGTTGCCCGCGTAGCCGATGACCCCCGCCGCCGCCAGCGCCCACAGATCGGTCGGCGTGCTCGGGTCGATCAGCCGGTGCACCGCCTCGGCGCCGGCCACCGTCGCCGAGATGAAGATCGCCGCCACGACGGCCAGCCCCGCGTAGCCCTCTGCGCGGCGAGAGCGCAGCATGAACGCGACCCCCAAAGGCACCGCCGTCAGCGCATCGCCGCCGTTGTGGATCAGGTCGGCCAGCAACGCGATGCTGCCCGAAGCGGCGAAGATCAGCGCCTGCAGCACCGTCGTCAGGCCGAGCACGAGCAGTGAGAGCGATATCGCGCGCACGCCCTCGCGCGAGCGCTTGATCGAGTCGTCGATCAGGCCATGGCTGTGCCCGTGATCGTGGGCAGGCTCCGCGGTGGGGGAGACGGGCGTGGCGGCGACCGGGTGCCACAGATGTCGGTGGCGTCCGGCGTGGGCGTGGCTGTGGGAGTAGCGGCCGTGTCGATGCGTCAGCGTGTCGTGCATGCCCACGATCGACTGTAACGGCGCCCTCGCGGACGGTGTATTTCGGGCATGGAGCAGCACGAGCCCAAGGCCGACCTCGAATCCTTCCGCGACCGCTCGCTGAACAAGGGCGTCAACCCGTTCGTCTACTGGACGCTGCGCGCGATCCTCGTGCCCGCGTTCCTCGTGTACTTCCGCATGCAGCGGATCGGCCGCGAGCACCTGCCCAAGCAGGGCCCGCTGCTGCTCGCCTCCAACCACCGCAGCTTCCTCGACCCGTTCGTGATCGGCATGCTCGTGCGCCGTCCCGTCTACTACATGGCCAAGCGCGAGCTGTTCGAGAGGCGCTGGCAGGCGTGGATCCTCAACGCGCTCGGCGCCTTCCCCGTCGACCGCGGGCGCGGCGACAGCGCGGCGATGGACACCGCGCGGACGATCCTCGAACGCGGCGATTGCGTCGTGCTGTTCCCCGAGGGCACGCGCGTGCGCCCCGGCCCGCTCGCCAGGCCGCGGCGCGGCGTCGGGCGCCTGGCGCTCGAGACAGGCGTGCCCGTCGCGCCCGTAGCCGTGATCGGCACCGAAGATGTTCGCCGCGGCTGGCGCATCCGCCCGCGCAAGGTCCGCATTCGCGTCGGGCGCCCGCTCAACTTCCCCACCGCCGGCAGCTCCTCACCGTCGCTCGCCGAGGCCGTCACCGATCGCGTCTGGTCGTGCGTGAGCCTGCAGTGGGAGTGGCTCGGCGGCGCTCCCGCCGATCAGGCGGCCGTCGCAGAGCGCCGAGCGCCGCGCACCTTCGTTCGCCGCCGCCGCAGCGAGCAGCCGGCCCGCGCCGAGCGCAAGGCGCCGGCAGTCGCTGCCGGCAACTCCGGGGAGAGCCGGCAGCCGTCTGGTGACGAGGAGAGCCGCGCGGCCTGAGCCGACGCGTCCGCATGCGCCGAACCGGGCCGCAAGCCTACGACCGCGGGATAGGGTGTGCGATGAGTGACCGAGACGCACGTCAAGAAGTCCAAGGCGCAGCTCGACGCCGAGTTCTCCGAGCTCTACCGCGCCCATCTGCGAGACGTGTACAGCTACGCCTACTACCGCGTCGGCGACCATCACGACGCCGAGGACCTGACCGAGCAGACCTTCCTGCAGGCCTACCGTCACTTCGAGCGCGCACAGCAGGAGTCAAACGGCCGGCCGCTGCGCCCGTGGCTGATCCGCATCGCGCACAACCTCGCCGCCAACCTCTACCGCGACCGCTCGCGCAAGCCGGCCTCGCCGATCGACGAGAACAGCAACCTGACGGCGCTGCACACGACCGAGCAGCTCGTCGAGGGGCGCGACGAGCTGAGTCGTGTGCTCGCCGGCGTGCAGCAGCTGCCCGACGACCGCCGCGAGGCGCTGATCATGCGCTTCGCCCTGGGTATGGACAACCGCGAGATCGCGCGGGCGATGGACCGCACCGACGGCGCCACCAAGGTGCTGATCCATCGCGCCATCAAACAGCTCGAGGAGCTCGTCGGCGATCCGCGCAAGGAGGGCCGCGATGAGTGAGGCCGCACACAACTTCGAGAGCCTGCTGCGCGAAGCGCTGGCCCCCGTCGAGCCGCCCGCCGACCTCGTCGAGCGCCTGGAGTCGACGCTCACCTCGATCACCGAACTCGCCGCCGACGAGCTCGAGGCGTGGGAGCTCTCGGCGATGCGCGACCCGCGCAACTGGGTTCGCCCGGCCGCGGCGATCGTCGCCGGCAGCGCCGCCGGCGCCGCGCTCGTCGTGCTGCGCGCGCGCAAGCGAGCGGCCGCGCGCCCGAGCGGCCCGCTCGGCCTCACCCTTCCTCAGCTCGACCGCGCCGCCGCCGAGCGCACGCTGAGGGACCTCAGCCGCGAGACGCGCAAGCTGTTCGGCGATCGCTGAGCCTCTCGACGGCGACGCCGCCGTCGCTGCGCGATCGAGCAAGTGCGCTCGCGCCCCCGGCGCCGAGCTAGTCTCTTCCCAGCAAATGGCCACCTGCTACCGCCACCCCTCGCGCGAGACGGGGGTCTCGTGCTCGAACTGCGGGCGGCCGATCTGCCCCGACTGCATGACGACGACGCCCGTCGGCATGCGCTGCCCCGAGTGCGCCGGCGAACGCACGAAGGTCAAGACGATCCGCAACGTCTCCAGCCGGCCCGAGCTGACGATCACGCTGATCGCGATCAACGTCGTCGCGTTCCTCGCCGAGGGCAACGTCTCGATCGGTGGGCGGCCGAGCAACAACGTCTACGAAGAAGGCGCCCTGTTCGGCAGCATCGAAGGGGTGCCCGGGCTGGGCGTCGCGCACGGCCAGTGGTGGCGCATCGTCACCGGCGGCTTCCTGCACGAGAACCTGCTGCACATCGCCTTCAACATGTACGTGCTGTACGTGCTCGGCTCGATGCTCGAGCCCGCGCTCGGCCGCTTGCGCTTCGGCCTGATCTACGCCGTCTCGCTGCTCGCCGGCTCGCTCGGCGCGCTGATCGTCTCACCGCACTCGCTCACCGTCGGCGCCTCCGGCGCCGTGTTCGGCGTGATGGGCGCAGCCGCCGTCGAGATGCGCGCGCGCCAGATCCCGGTCATGCAGAGCGGTGTCGGCGGGCTGATCCTGATCAACCTGGTGATCAGCTTCGCCCTGCCCGGGATCTCCTGGGGCGGTCACCTCGGCGGGCTGATCGGCGGCGCGCTCGCCGCGATCGCGCTGCAGCTCGGCGTCCGCTTTCGTCGGCAGGCCGTCGCGCTGGCCGCCTGCGTCGTGCTCGGCGCTGCCTGCATCGGCGGCTGCATCGCCATCTCCAAGTCGACCGAAGCCGAAGCCGGCACGCCCGGGCGGCTGATCGAACCCGGCTAGCGAGTCGGCTGACGCAGGGGGGCGCCCGCGCGGGCCTTGGCGCCGGCGCTCGTGCCCGCCAGCTCGACCTCGAGCACCTCCGCCGGCGCCGCCGGCAGCTGCTCGGGATGAAGGATGTGCCCGAGCAGCTCCAGGCCGTCGATCAGTCGCGGGCCCGGACGCGAGAAGTAGGCCGACGCGTTGACCGCCACGATTCGCCGGGCGCCGAGCGCCGCAAGCTCGTCGGCGTGCTCGAGCGCCTCCTCGCGCGCGCGGGCGGCGTCGTAGCCGCACGGCATCACGACCACCACCTCCGGCTGCGCAGCCGCCACCTGCTCCCACGAGAACACCGCAGAGTGTTCGCGCGGCAGGCCGAGCACGTCCTCGCCGCCGGCCAGCTCGATCATCTGTGGCGTCCAATGCCCGGCTATGTACACCGGGTCGAGCCACTCGAGCGCCGCCACGCGCACGCGCCGCTGCCCGCGCACGGCGAGCTTGACACGGTCGATCCGCCCGGCTGCCTGGGCGATCAGCTCGACGCCGCGATCGCGGCTGTCCGTCGCCTGCGCCAGCGTGCGCACGTCGCCGAGCGTCTCGCCGAGCGTCTTCGGGTCGAGCGCGATCACGCGCGGGTGCGACGGGAGCTGCTTGGCGAGCGCCGCCACCTCGTCGTAGGAGACAGCGCAGACCGGGCAGAGCTCCTGCGTGACGATCAGATCCGGCTCCAGCGCGGCCAGCGCCTCGCCGTCGAGTGCGTAGATCGCCTCGCCCTCCAGCGTGCGCTCGCGTACCGCCGCGTCGATCTCGCCCGCGCTGAGCCCTGCGGGCAGCACGTCGCGCGTCACCTTCGCCCGCTCGAGCGCCTCGCTTGGGAAGTCGCACTCGTGCGTCACCGCCACCACCTCCGGGCCGAGGCCGAGCGCGAACAGCAGCTCCGTCGCGTGCGGCACGAGGCTCACGATCCGCATGCCGTCACTGTACGCACGCTCGCTATGCTCGGCGCTCGCGATGACCGTGCTGAGCGATGCGCAGATCGAGCAGGAACTGCAAGGCAGCGAGTGGCGACGCGACGGCCAGGCGATCGTGCGCGATTACGAGCTCGCCGACTTCGTCGCCGCGATCGAGCTGGTGCAGCGCGTGGCGAGGATGGCCGAGGACGCCAACCACCACCCCGACATCCTCGTGCACGGCTGGAACAAGGTCCGCCTGACGCTCTCCACGCATTCCGCCGGCGGGCTGACCGCCGCCGACTTCGCGCTGGCCGAGCAGATCGACGAGCCGATCGGGCCCGTGTTCGACGGTTGAGAGCCGCGCGAACCACCACTGCGAGCCCGGCGAACACCTCCTGCTTCCGACGCTCTGCCTTGCTACCTTTGGCGGGTCGGCAAAGCATGAACGACGAAGAAGAACTTCCCCGAAGTAGCTCGGCCCTGACGGGCCCATCGCGTCGCCCCGGGCTCGGGCGGCGCATCCGCGCCGGGCGCATGGCCCCACAGGTGCTCGCCGCCGCGTGAACGCGCTGAAGATCATCCTCGCGGCCCTGCTCGTCGCGATCAACGCGTTCTTCGTCATCGCCGAGTACGCGCTCGTGCGCTCGCGCCGCACGCGCCTGGAGCAGATGCGCGACGAGGGGGTCAAAGGCGCGCGACTCGCGCTCGCGCAGTTGGCGAACATCAACGAGTACATCTCGGCCGTGCAGATCGGCGTGACGCTGACCTCGATCGGCATCGGCGCGCTCGGCGAGCCCGCGCTCGCCGACGTCTTCAAAAATGCGCTCGGAACCACGCTCGCGCACGGCGCCGCAGTCGCGATCTCGGCGATCGTCGCCTTCCTGATCATCTCCAGCGCCCAGCTCGTCGCCGGCGAGATGGTGCCGAAGTTCTACGCCATCGACCGCGCCGAGTCCGTCGCCCGGCGGGTCGCCCGCCCGCTGCAGGCCGTCAGCGTCCTCTTCCACCCCGTCACCGCCGTGCTGACGGGCATTGCCGACCGCATCCTGCGCCTGCTCGGCGTCGACATGAGCGAAGAGCGCCGCGGCGGCTCGCCCGACGAGCTCAAGCGCCTGATCGCCGAGTCCCACGCCGGCGGGCACATCGACCTCGGCGAGGCCGGGATGCTCAGCGGCGTCTTCCACCTGCACGAGCAGGAGGCGCGCCAGGTGATGACGCCGATCCCTGCCGTCGTCACCGTCGACGCCGCGCAGGACGTCGAGGCGGCGCTCAAGCTGTGCGTCTCCAGCGGCCACACGCGCCTGGTCGTCACCGAGGCCGACGACCGCGACCGCGTGCGCGGGATCGTGCACTCCAACACGCTCGTGCAGCAGCTGATGGAGGATGGCCCGCACTCGCCGATCGCGCCGCTCGTGCACGACGCGCCGATCGTGCCCGAGACCAAGCCGCTCGACGACCTGCTCGCCGACCTTCAGCGCGAGCGCACCTCGATGGCCGTGATCGTCGACGAGTACGGCCGCGTCGTCGGCATCGTCACCGTCGAGGACATCATCGAGGAGGTCGTCGGCGAGATCACCGACGAGACCGATCCGACCGGCGGCGAGGTGCGCAAGCTCGCAAACGGCGACTGGTTCGTGCGCGGACACGTCGCCGTCACCGACCTCGAGGACTACGGCCTGCACCTGCCCGTCGACAGCGACGCCTACAACTCGATCGGCGGCCTCGTCTTCGCCGAGCTCGGCCGCCTGCCGCGCCGCGGCGACACCGTCGCCGTCAACGGCTTCTCCGTGCGCGTCGAGTCCGTGCGCGACAACCGCATCGAGGCCGTCCGCATCCGCGAGCGGCGAGCCGTCCAGACCGGCGACGCCCGCGGCGACAGCGAGGACTGAGCTGCTCGGCCTGCCGGGCCGTTAACGCGATCCGGCCCGCGGGGGGAGCGGACCGGACCGTTGCACTGGGAGGAGGCGGGTGTGCATTGCGACTCAATGTCGCTGATGACCAGTATCGCCAGTGCGATGAACGCCAGCTAAAAGTCTCCTGAGCGTTTCTCAAGAAGTGACGTGCCGATCCTCACAAGCGTCGGCTGGGCCCCGCGCCCGGCGCACGCCGAGCGCGTCGGTCTCATCTCAGGCGCGCAAGCGCCTCAATAAGAATGAAAGCCGCGCCCGCTCTTGCGACCGAGCGCGTCTTCGCCGATCAGCTCCTCTACGCGCGGCGGGATCGTCGCGCCAATCGTCTCGCCGATCGCCCTGCTCACGTCGAGACCGACGAGGTCGAGCAGCGCCAGCGGCCCCATCGGGTGTCCCGCGCCCAGGCGCATGCACGTGTCGATCGCCTCCGCCTCCATGCCCGTCTCTTCCTGCAGGCGAACGGCGCTGAAGAGGTACGGGAACAGCAGCCGGTTGACGACGAAGCCCGGGACGTCCGGCACCTCGACCGGCATCTTCTCGAACGTCTCGCACAGCGTCAGCGCCCGCTCGCGTGTCTGCTCGCTCGCAGCCGCCGGGAAGATCAGCTCGACCAGTTGCATCTTCGTGACCGGGTTGAAGACATGCAGGCCGACGAAGCGCTCCGGGCGCCCGCTCGCCTCGGCCAGGCGCTCGATCGACAGCGAAGACGTCGTGGTCGCGAGGATCGCCTCCCGGCCGACGAT
This sequence comes from Solirubrobacteraceae bacterium, assembly GCA_035473995.1. GTDB lineage: Bacteria > Actinomycetota > Thermoleophilia > Solirubrobacterales > Solirubrobacteraceae > Palsa-744. Next base: position 13,665 of record DATINR010000038.1, on the reverse strand, counting down.
CTCGTTCAGCTCGCCCAGCAGGGCCGCCTTGATCTCGTGATCCTCGACCACCGCCTCCACCACGAACTCCTCATCGGCCAGCTCCTGCGGGTCCGTCACGATCTCCACGTGCCGCGGGTCCACTTCCGCCCCCATGCGCGCCAGCGTCTTCTCGACCGTCGCGCGGGCGCGCTCGGCCGAGCTGGTCGAGCGGGCCAGCAGCTGCACCGGTCCGTGGTGCGCCGCCGTCGCGGCCAGGCCGCACGCGATCGCGCCGCTGCCGACCACCGCCAGGTGCTTCGTCGTTGATGTTGACTGACCAGTCAATCTACTCGTGGCTCCACCGCGGTAGAGTATGTGCTGCAGGGGCCGGGCACCATCTTCGAGCGCGCCCGCCGGTCGGGAGCGCCCCGCGTTTTCCCTCAAATCCGCCGCGCAAACCGCCGCGCAAAAACTCCGTAGGAGGCAAACAAAATGAGGCAAGCAGAGGGCCGCGAGGTCGTAATCGTCGAGGCTGTGCGCACGCCGATCGGACGCGGGCACAAGGAGAAGGGCTACTACAAGGACACCCACCCCAACACGCTGCTCGGGAAGACCTACTCCGAGGTCATCGCCCGCTCGGGCATCGACCCCGCCGAGGTCGAGGACGTCGTCGCCGGCTGCGTGCAGCAGTTCGGCGAGCAGGGCTTCAACATCGCCCGCAACGCGTGGCTGCAGGAGGGCCTGCCGATCGAGACGCCCGGCACCACGATCGACCGCCAGTGCGGATCCGCGCAGCAGGCCGTCAACTTCTCGGCCGCGCTGATCGCGGCCGGCGTGCACGACGCGATGATCGGCTCCGGCGTCGAGCACATGGGCCACCTGCCCTTTGCCGCCGGCATGAAGACGCAGGAGGACTTCGGCTACGCCTTCACGCCCGAGTTGATGGCCAAGCACAACATCGTCGGCCAGGGTCTCGGCGCCGAGATGATCGCCGACCAGTGGGAGATCTCCCGCTCCGAGCTCGACGAGCTCGCAGTGCGCTCGCACAAGCTCGCCCACCAGGCCACCGAGGAGGGCCGCTTCGAGCGCGAGATCGTGCCGATGACCGTCGACGGCCAGGAGTACGTGACCGACCAGGGCATCCGCCCCGAAACGAGCCTCGAGGCGCTCTCGCAGCTGAAGCCCGCCTTCAAGCCCGACGGCAAGATCACGGCCGGCAACGCCTCGCAGATCTCCGACGGCGCGGCCGCCGTGCTGCTGATGTCCGCCGACAAGGCCAAGGCGCTCGGCCTCACGCCGCGCGCGCGGATCGTCGACCAGACGACCGTCGGCTGCGACCCGGTGAAAATGCTCGAGGGGCCGATTCCGGCGACGCGCAAAATCCTCGAGCGCAACTCGATGTCGATCAACGACATCGACCTGTTCGAGATCAACGAGGCCTTCGCGCCCGTCGTCGCCGCCTGGCGCCGCGAGCTCAGCCCCGACATGGACCGCGTCAACGTCAATGGCGGCGCCATGGCGCTCGGACACCCGCTCGGCTCCACCGGCGCGCGCCTGATCACCACGCTGCTGCACGAGCTCGAGCGCTCCGACAAGGAGATCGGCTTCGTCACCATGTGTTGCGGCGGCGGGCTCGGCACCGGCACGCTGATCCAGCGGGTCTAAGTCGCAATGGGCGGCCTGGATGGCCGCCCTCGGTAACTGCCGGCGCACGCGCAACGGTCTCTTCTATCCAAGAGTGAGCGTGCGCCGGCCCCGAAGGCCGGATGCCGGTCACAGGTCTACGCAGGAGACCCGTCGCACCGCGCGGCGGGTCTCTACGTTTTCGGCCCACCCCCGGTCCAGCTCACCGCAACGGGGGGGAGGGTCAGCAGCGCCACCCACGTCGCGGCTTCGGCGATGCCGTTCGCCGTCAGGCCACGCGAGGCCTGGAAGGCCTTCAGGTTTTCCTGCGTCTGCGCGCCGAACAGGCCCGTGACTTCCTGCGTCGGGATCGCGCTGGCGAGCAGCTCCTGCAGCCACAGCACCTGGTCGCCTTTGGAGCTTTTGCTGAGCGCCGGGTAGCCCGTGTTGGGCGCCACGCTCGTCAGCGGTGCCAGCGGCGCCGTGAGCGCGCTCCAGCCGCTGGCCGGCGTCTCCTGCCAGTCCCAGAAGGAGAAGCCCGTCGCGCCGTAGTCGACCGCCTCCTCGCGGAAGCGCAGCACGTCGCTCGCGCTGACCCCACCGTAGGTCTGCCCGAGCGGGAAGATCGGCCGGTTGTAGATGCGGTTGTTGATGTACGTGTTCGCGTAGACCGTGTCGACTGAGACGCCGATGTCCTTCCAGTACATCTGCGGCACGTTGTACTGCGCGCCGTTCGGCCCGAGGAACACCGAGTAGGGGAAGGAAGGGTGATAGTTGACGTAGGGGAAGGCCGCCAGCGCGAGCGGGTACGCCGGGCCGATCTTCGCGCGCAGGTCGTTGATGTAGGTCTGCGCCGCCGCGTAGTGGCCCTCGTACTCGCTCTCCGCGTCGATCACCAGGCAGTCGGCGCCGTTGGCCGCCGCCTGCGCGCCGAGGTTCGCCTCGCCCGCCGGGTTCGTCCCGTACACGTACTGCCACGCGCACGCTTTCAGCCCGTTGGCGTGCAATTCGGCCACGAGCTGCGCCGAGAACTGGCTCCAGTAGTTGCTCGAGCCGTCCGAGCTCTTGATGAACAGGGTGCTCACGCCCGCCGCGTGCGCCTGGGCGACGATCGAGGCGACGTTGCCGCCGTTGGATTTGCTCATGTACCAGATCCACATGCCCTGCCCGTCGAACGGCGAGCCGCTGACCGCGCCGACCGTCGCCGGCAGCGGGTGCGGCGTGACCGGCGGGTGCAGCGCGTGTTTGTAGATGTAGATCGGGCCGTACGAGCTCGAATGGCGCGCGCGGCTCAGCAGCGCCTGGATGCGGCCCGAGTGCGCAGCGCTCGGCACCGTCAGCACCAGCCCCGCGCTCGTCTTGCGCAGGTGCGAGATCGGCGAGCTGCGCACGATCCGCCCGCCCGGCGTGCGCGGGAAGGCGATCGTCGACCCTGCCGCCAGCCCTTTGCCTGCGATCAGCAGCGTCCCGCGCGCCGAGACCTGATGGGGGTTGCCGCTGCACCTGGCCTTCGGCACGCAGCTGACGCTCGTGATGCGCACGCTCAGCACGTGCGGGCTCGCCGTCGTACGGCTCTTGACCGGTGCCGGCTTGGCCGGCGCAGCCGGACTCGCGCCGCCGCTGACGCTGCCCTGGGAGGTGCCGCCGGCACTCGTCGCCGCGAGCGCCGAGGCGGGGCACAGCAGTACTCCAAGCGAGCAGAGCGCCAGCGCCAGCAGCGTTGCCGCGAGCTGTGGGAGCCGGAGCCCGGATCGCTTGTGGGCGGCTTCGATCGCCAAGACAATCCCTTCTACGCGGGCCAGCACGTTGCCCGATCAGGCGGCGTCAGAGGTTAGCCGCTATGCCCTGGAGAACCGAGCAGCGCGACGGAAGTTGCGTCCGGGACCGCGCGCGCCGCGCGTCAGCCCCAGCGAAAGCCCGTCGCCGAGGGCGCCGGCGGCAGCGGGCTCGACGGCAGATCGGGCGCCGTGTCGGGCAGGTTGAAGCCCGTCGGCGCAACGTCGTTGGGCGCGTCGCCGTGGAACAGCGAGGCCAGGTACTGGATCTGCTCGCGCCCCACGCCGAGCTCGAACTGGCCGCCGCCGTAGTTGCCGATCCCGCGCTCGGCGCAGTAGTCGTAGGTGTCCAGCAGCTTGCGCAAGCCGCCGATGCGCGAGGGCTTGACGTTGACCATGCGCGGCGGATAGGGCAGCGCCTCGATGTCCGCGATCGAGTGGATCGGCGCATCCCAGGAGAAGCGCTCGCGATGCTCGGCCAGCAGCTCGTCGATCTCCGGCGTGAGCTTCGGGTCCTCGATCCACGCATCCGGAAAGGCCGTGACGACTCGCTCATACAGCAGCGGATCGGCCGGCTGGTCGACGACCGTGCCCGTGTACAGGCCCTTGAAGTCGACCGAGTCGACCGCGCCCGTCGCCTTCAGCTCGGCGATCAACCGCTCGTCCCACGAGCTCGTCGGGTCGAGCTTGAAGCGCAGTCCCGGATAGAGCTCGAGACGGCTGCTCACCGGCGCGAGCGTCGGCGGCTCGCCGAGTCGCAGCGAGACGACGAAGCGCACCGGCTGCGGCTCGCGCCCGAGCGCCGCGTGCAGCGTCGTGCCCGCCTGGCGCAGCGCGAGGTCGAGCGCCGCCGACTCATACGCCCACGTGCGGTAGTTGCGCGAGACCTCGCGCTGCGGCGGCTGCGGGAAGAGCTCGAGGCCCGCGAGGCGCTCGGCGAAGGAGGCGATCGTGAAGCTGCCCGCCAGCGGCAGCGACGGGCCGGCGGCCTGCAGGATCTCGTGGTCCTCCGCTTCGTAGGTGACGTCCTCGCCGACGCCCTGCTCGCCCTTGCCGTGCAACCTGATCACGGTGCTCTTGCGCGTGAAATCGCTCGACACGCTCGCCTCCAGCGGATCCAGCGCGTAGCCCTCGATCTCCACCGGCAGCTCGGCGATCAGCTCCCAAGTGCTCATGCTGCGATCTCGCTCATCCAGCGGCCTCGCGCTCGAGCCGCGCGACGAGCTCGTCCAGGCGCAGCTCCTCCAGGGCGTCGCCCACCGCGCTCAGCTCGCGCGCGCACAGCTCGATCAGCACCTTGCCCTCCTTGACCAGCTCGAGCGTCTCGTTCAGGCTCGCCTCGCCCGAGTCCAGCCGGCGGATGATCTCCTCGACGCGCGCCGAGGCCGCCTCGTAGCTGAGCGCCTGCGCCGCCGGCTCGCCGGGCAGCGGCAGCGTCCCGCCGCTCTGCTCGGCCTCGCTCATCGCTCGCTCCGCTGTCCGTCGCGCACCTGCGCCGGCACCGCGCCGTCGGCGAAGCGCAGCAGCAGCTCGCGCGCCTCGCGCGCACGCGTGGCGCTCGTCAGCGGCTCGCCCGCCGCCGACTCCACGACGGCGTAGCCGCGCTCGAGCGTGCGCTGCGGGTCGTGCGCCGCGAGCGCCAGCGCAAGTCGCTCGAGCTCGCGCGGCCGGCGCCGGCGATAGTCCGACATCGCCGCCTCGGCCTTGCGCTGCACGACGAGCGCCCTGCGAGCCGTGACCTCGTGCTCGGCCTCCACGCGCCGGCGCGAGCCGGCGCGGATCTCGCGCAGCTGCTGGTGCAGGCGCGCGCGCTGGCGCTCGACGTGCGCCCCGGGCGCGCGCGAGAGCGAAGCCAGGAGGCGCGCACGATTCAGCACGGCGCGGCGCCCGTGCTCGCGCAGCCGGACCGCCGCCCGCGGCAGCTCCGCGCGGGCGAGCATCGCCCGCCTGCCATGCTCGTGCAGCCGCTGAGCCATCCTCGCCTGCTCTGAGCGCGCGGCGGCGCAGTCGATCCCGACGGCCGCCTCGGCCGCGTGGGTCGGCGTCGAGCAGCTGACCGCCGCCACGTCGTCCAGCAGCGTGCGGTCGGTGTGGTGGCCGACCGACGCGATCACCGGCACGGGCAGCAGCGCGACCGTGCGGCAGAGCGTCTCGTCGCAGAAGCACAGCAGGTCGGCCAGCGAGCCGCCGCCGCGGGCGACGATCACCACGTCGACCTCGGCCAGCGCCGTCAGGTCGCCGAGCGTGCGCGCGATCGCCGGCGCCGCGTGGCGGTCCTGCACGGGCACGAAGCCCCACACCAGGCGTCCGGCCCAGCCGCGCCGGGCGAGCGCGGCGAGCACGTCGTCGCGAGCCTTGCCCCGCTCGGCCGTGATCACGCCGATCGAACGCGGCACGAGCGCGCGGGGGAGCAGCTTCTGCGGCTCCAGCAGGCCCTCGCCGTCGAGCTGCTTGCGCAGCCGGTCGATGCGCGCCAGCAGGTCTCCCTCGCCGGCCACGCGCAGGTCGGAGACCGCGAAGGAGAAGCCCGGCGAGGACGTGGCGCTGCCCGGGTAGTAGTCGCAGCCGCCCGCGACGACGACCTGCACGCCCTCGCTCGGCTCGCCGCCGGCGCGCGCGACGATCGCCTCCCAGTCGGCGCGCCACGCCGCGCACGGCAGCGCCCCGCCGGCGTCGCGCAGCTCGAAGTACACCCGCGCTCTCGAAGGGCGCAGGTTGACCAGCTCGCCGACGACCTGCACGCGCGCGAACGAGCGCAGCTTGCCGCGCAGGGCCGCTGCGTACTCGCCGACCGGGAACGGCCCCGCGAGGTCGCTCTCGGGGATTCCGCCGGAGGCGTGCAGAGGCTCGATCGAGGGGTCCGTCCGCGCCATCAAAGGCCAGCATAGGCGGTACGATCGACGTCAATGTGCCGCACTCGACCACGGCCCTCCGGCTCCTAGCAGCGGCTGCCGTGGCGAATCGCAGCAAGGGCGGTCGCGGACGCTCGCGCAAGCGCAGATCGGGCGGCCGGGCCAAGCCCGCAGCGGCCGTTGCGGGCGCTGAGGCGGCGCAGGCCGAGCAGGCCTCGGAGGGCCGATCTCCGTCGGCTTCGGCGTCGGGCGCCAGCGCGAGCAAGGCCACTGCAGGCGAGCGCTCGGGGCGAAGGCCGCGCGCGCAGCGCCGGGGCGGCGCGCAGGTGCCGGTCGACGGCTATCGCGCCCCCGGCTCAGTCGGCGAGCGCCCGCGCGCGCCGTGGCATCCGTTTCCGCTCGCCGAGCTTTCGATCCTCGTCGGCCTGATCGCCGTCGCGATCGGCGCCGCGCGCGGCGAAGCCGGCAAAACGCTCCTGCTCGTCGGCGTGCTCGTGGTCGTGCTCGGCACGCTCGACACGACGATCCGCGAGCACCTCAGCGGATACCGCTCGCACGCGGGGCTGCTCGCGGCGGTGCCCACGGCGCTCGTGCACGGCGGCATCGCGCTGGGTCTATTCGCGCTCGGAGCGCCGCGCGTGACGTGGGTGCTCGTGCCGATCGTGCTCGACGTGCCGCTGTTCTCCGTGCTGCTGAAACTGCTGCGCGCGCGCTTCGATGCCGCCCGCCGCGAACGGGTCTTCGCCGGACGACGCTAGCAGCCTGCGCGGCGCGGCGGGGCCGGCGGCGCCCGGCCCGGCCCGGTGGCGTGAGACGCGACCGGCGACCGGCTAAACGCGACCGGCGGCGCTGTCGTCGAGCGAGGGCAGCGGGCGCTCGCCCGGGGCTCCAGGCTCGCCGCGCACCTCGCCCTCGAAGCCGAGGCGCTCCAAGCGCGCGATCTCGCGCGCTCCTTCGATGCGCGCCGGATGATCCTCGGGCAGCCCGGCGATCAGTTTTGCGATGCGCTCGCGCAACTGCAGCGCGAAGTGCGGCGTGGATGCGCCCATCAGCTTGCGCACGTTCTCGACGGTGACTTCGCCTGCGCGCTCCTTGCGCAGCGTGCGCGGGTCCTCTGCCTGGCTCACTCGGTTCTCATCTCATTCGGCTTCGGCGACCGACTGTTCGCCGGCCGACTGCTGGCGCGGCGCGATCTCGAGAACGGTGTCGATTTCGGCCTGCGCGAGCGCCGAGATCGCATGTTCGTCGCCCATCAGCCAGCCGTGATTGTAGACCTCGCGCACGGGCGGGATCGCCGTCGTGTAGCCGGGCTCGATGTTGCTCAGGTAGTGCGTCAGCGGCGCCGGCACCGAAGCGCTGTGTTCGAGCAGCAGCAGCGGCCCGTAGTCGCCGTGCGCCGAAAGCGGCGCGGCGGCCGGGGCGTCGAGCGCGCGCGCCACGTTGGCGAACACGAGCCCGTGGCCCGCTTCGTGGATCCCCCAGCCGAACGTCCCGCTAGAGAAGCGCGAGACGGAGATCGCGTTTTCGACGGGGTCTTCGCTCGCGTGCGCCGTGCCTTCCCCGGGGCCGGCTTCTCCGGCCACGTGCACGACCGTGCCCAGGCGCGACAGCGCGGCGTACGCCGTCGCGTGCAGCGTCTTCGGCGCGACCACGTAGATCGCCGGGCGCTTGAGCGCTTTCAGCGCGTCGCTCGTCGCCTTCGGCACGCCCGAGCGGGTGACGAACAGGATCGGCGCACCGCTCTCGGCGGCCAGCCCGGCGGCCGGCATCTGCAACGCCCGCGGCGTATCGACGGCGACGACGATCACGTCGTGCGGCGAGCGCCCGCGCGCGGCTTGCAGCAGGTGCAGCACGGATACTCCCGCACCGGCGGCCGCGACGTCTTCGCCGCCGAGCGTCCCGGTCGCGACGATCGCGGTCGAGCTCGTCGAAGCGGTGCCCGATGCGCCGGCCGGCGCGCCGGTGCTGCCTTCGATCGCCTTGAACCTGTAGCCGGCCGGCACGCCGACGGAGGCGCCGACGGTGATCGCCTGCGCGCCGCCGAGCGTGGCTGCGCCGATCGGGCGCATCGCGCGCAGCGCCTGCTCGCTGACCTCGGGCAGCGTGTCGCCGTCGGCGTAGAGCAGCGGTGCGGCGAGCGGGGCCGACGCGAGCGAGGAGGCGGCGAGGGCGGCCGGCCAGTCGCCTCGATCGACGATCACGACGGCCTGCGGGCGGGTTGCCGGCGTGAGGCCGGGATAGACGGCGCGCGCGACCGCCGCGGCGTCGTCGGCCGGATCGGCGCCGCCGAGCCTCGTCGTGTTCTTCGTGGAGATGCCCGCGACGCCCCGCGCGTCGGGGGGCGGGAGCCCGGCGGTGGCGGATTCGGCCGTTCCTGCGTGCGAGCCCTTGCCGCAGGCGGTGAGCGAGCCCCCGCACAGCACGAGCGCGGCGAGCAGCCGAAGCGGGGGGGCGCGCATGCCCGCGGACACTAGCGGCAGGCCCGGAGCGCGAGGCGCAGGCGGCGGAGGCGAGCGGGTGTCGATGGCCCCGGCATCGGCGCTGTGCGGCAGGAGTCCGGCCGGCAATCGGGAATGCGTAGGTTTGAACCCGCGTCGCTCGGGTATTCCAGGCGATTATTTTGCTTCTTTGCAGGCAGAACACGCACAGCGGTGCTCACATGATGCAAGCGTCATTGCAGTTTGCTAGCGTGCGGCACCGAGAACGCCGAGTCCCTGACCAGATGTCAGAGACCGGGGGACCCAGGTTGTTGGGGCGAATCTCGCGGATGGCCGCGAGAAGCGCAGGCTCTTTCAGCGCTAGCCCGTCAGCTAACCCCGGAGGCCGACGAAAGAGGTTGTTGTCTTGCGGGTGCGAACCCTCAGCAGTTTCCTAGGCAGTTTGACGATCCTGGCCATAGCGGCCACCCCCGGAATGGCGCTCACCACAGGTGGAGCCGCCGCCGGCAGCACCACCCCAGCAGCACCGGCGACGGCGCCGGCGCCGGCGATTCATCTTTCCCCGATCGTCTCGAAGACGCGGCGCCTGACCTACAAGGGCCCGGTCTACGAGAAGACGGCCACGGGCGAAGTCGTCCCATACGTGCCGAGCGCTCCGGTGCCGGCGGTTGCGACGGCCACGGGCGGAAGCCCGGTCGGAACGACCGCCTCGGCGAGCGCGATAGCGCCGGTCCCGGGCACGCCTCAGCCGGAGTTGCTCGTACCGGGCTCGATCGCGCGCTACGTGAACGGCTACGCGGCGGCGCCGATGAACGCGCCGGCGAACGTCCAGCAGGTGATCTGGACTGCCAACCAGATCATCGGCCTGCCCTACATCTACGGCGGCGGGCACTCCTCGTTCACCTCGCCCGGCTATGACTGCTCGGGCACGGTGTCCTTCGCGCTGCACGGCGGCAGCCTGCTGAACACGCCTGAGGACTCCTCGGAATTCATGCACTGGGGCTCGCACGGTGCGGGTCGCTGGATCGCGGTGTTCGGCAACGCCGGTCACGCTTACATGGACGTGGCCGGGCTGCGCCTGGACACGAGCGCCGCCGACGACCCGACCAACCAGCAGGGCCCGCGCTGGCGCCCGTTGCGCACGGACAACAGCGGCTACACCGTGCGTCACCCGCTCGGCCTGTAGACGTCTCGCGGATCGCTCCCGGTCGGCTAGGCTGCAAGAGAGCCGGTCGATCCGGGATCGACCGCACCCGCGCAAAGCAATAGGAGGATCACATGGCCGGCCTGACAGGGCGCATGTCAACCGTCGTGAAGGCGAAGGTTTCGAAACTGCTCGATCGCGCCGAAGACCCGGCCGAGACGCTGGACTACAGCTACCAGAAGCAGGTCGAACAGCTGCAGAACGTGAAGAAGGGCATCGCCGACGTGGTGACCGCCAAGAAGCGTCTGCAGATGCAGGAAAAGTCGCTGCAGCAGAGCGTCGTCAAGCTCGACACGCAGGCGCGCCAGGCGCTCTCGGCGGGGAACGAAGAGCTCGCGCGCACGGCGCTCGAGCGCAAGAACGTCGCGCAGACCGAGCTGCAGGGCCTCGACACGCAGGTCACCGAACTGGAAGCCCAGCAGGAGAAGCTGACCGACTCAGAGCAGAAACTGCGCGCCAAGATCGAGGCCTTCCGCACGAAGAAGGAGGTCATCAAGGCGCAGTACTCGGCTGCGGAGGCGCAGGTACGCATCTCCGAGGCCGCGACGGGCGTGGGCGAGCAGATGGCCGACGTCGGCCTCGCGATGCAGCGCGCCGTCGACAAGACCGAAAACATGAAAGCGCGTGCCGACGCCGTCTCCGAGCTCGAAGCGGCCGGCACGTTCGACGACATCACGGCGCTCGGCGGCGGCGAAGACGACATCGACCGCCAGCTCAAGCAGCTCTCCAGCCAGCCGGCCGTCGACGACGACCTGGAGAAGATGAAGGCCGAACTCGGCAAGGGCGGCGGCGGCGAGGCGCCGCAGATCGCCCCCAGTGGCGGAGCCGGCGAGGCCGCCCAGCCGAGCGAGAGCGGGCAAGCATGATCGTGCGCATCTCCGGCGAGGACCAGTACCGCATCGCCGATGAGCAGAAAGACCGCCTCAACGAGCTCGACAACGCCGTCGTCACCGCCGTCGAGGCAGACGACGAGCCGAGCTTCCAGAGCACCTTCGCCGCGCTGCTCGACTTCGTTCGCTCAAACGGCGAGCGCGTCGGCGACGACGAGCTGGCCGGGTCCGACCTGATCCTGCCGCCGCCTGATCTGTCGCTGGCCGAGGCCGAGCACGAGTTCAATGGTGAGGGGTTGATTCCGGATTAGCGGAGGGCGCCTCTTCCACGCTTCTCGTGGCGGGTATTTGCGCCGATAAGTCCGATCAGCGGAATAGGCCGGTCGGTCCATGCGAGTGGGCGTCTATATCGATGGCTTCAACCTTTACTACGGTGCGCGCGGTCTTTGCGGGCAAGGCAAGGCTGGCTGGCGGTGGATCGACCTGCGGGGCTCTCCAACCAACTGGCAGGGTGGCCGGGGTCAACAGTCACGAATATCGTCTATTGCACGGCGCGAATCAGCGGCGCTGACAACCCGTCGGGTGCGTCCGACCAAGACGTCTACATCAAGGCGCTCGTCGCCGCCCGGGCCGTCGACCTGATCGAGTACGGGTCTTACGTATCCCGCGTAAAGCACGCGCCTCTGGCCGTTCCCGACCGGAACGGTCGACCGGTTCTTACGCGGTCAGCTCCCCCGGTACTCGTCAAGGATGCCAAGGGCACATCCTGTGCGCGACGCGATCTTCATGGTGTCTCATGCCCGTCGCGAGGAGAAGGGCTCCGACGTCAATGTGGCTGCGCATCTCCTTCCGGATGTTCTTCAAGGCGATGTCGATGCCGCGATCGTTATCTCCAACGACAGCGACCTACGTCTCCCCTTGGTTGAGGCGCGAAAGCGCGTACCTGTCGGCACGGTCAATCCATCGAGTAGCTTCCTGGCAGGTGACCTGAAGGGCAGTCCGACTGACGGCGTCGGAGGTCACTGGTGGACCAAACTCACGGCGAGCGACTACCGCGCCCACCAGCTCGCTGACCCGGTTGGTCCATACGCGAAGCCAGCCGGCTGGTAATCGGTCGGAGACAGCGAGTACCCAGAACTTGACTAGTCGGTATTTGCGCTCGTTATAATGTCCGTCTATACCACCCGGCCCCTCGTGGGCCGGGTTTCTCCGTTCTCCGGAGAGGTGGGCGGCTGTCGAACACTGGCGGGACCTCTAGATCGGTATCCCCCAAAGCGGGAACCACCGCTCGATCTCAGCCTCGACGGGCAGCTCGCTGCCGACCTGCGCCTTCAACTGCAGCTCGCGCTCGACGGAGCGCTCCTGCGCGTCGCCGGGGACGGGCACGAAGGGATACCAGGCGCCGCGCTTGTAGTTGTAGATGAAGTAGATCCGCTGTCCCTTGGCGTCGGTGAAGCCGAACACGGCGCACAGCAGCCGCTCGCCGAAGCCGGCGGTCTCGATCGAGCTGGAGACGGCGTTGATGCCGACGGCGAGGTCTTCGATGCTGGGCGCGGCGGCGGGGCTGCGCAGGATCATCCAGCGGTAGCCGTAGCTGTCGTCCTCGGTCTTGACGGTCGTCCCGTTGTCGCCGCCGGTGGCGGTGACGACTTCTTCCATGTCCTTGATGGTCGATTCGAATTCGCTCGTGGCGAGCGCCTGGAAGACGATGGCGGCGCTGCCGGAGGGGTCGACCCCGTGCTCGGCCTGCAGGTCGACGTAGGCGGTCGTGATCGCGAACAGGCGGTCGGGCGCGGGCCCCTTGACCTGGTGGCGGCCGGTGAGGATGTCGCGTAGGCCCAAGGCTCAGGCAGCTTAGGCGTTGGCGGCGCTGAGGCCGCCCTGCAGCTGAGACTCCAGGCGGTCGAGCGCGGCGATGCGCTGCTCGAGCGGCGGGTGGTCGGCGAACAGGTTCATCAACGACTTCTTGGCGCGCGGGGGGATGATGAAGAAGGCGCTCGAGCCTTCGACGCGGCGCAGATCCTGGCTGGGCGCCTGTTCGATCGCGCCGCTGATCTTGATCAGCGCCGAGGAGAGCGCGCTGGGCCGGCCGGTGAGCACGGCCGAGCCGCGGTCGGCGGCGAACTCGCGGTAGCGCGAGAGCGTGCGCAACAGCACGAAGGAGACCGCGTAGACGACGATGGAGACGAGGATCACGAGCATGATCTCGCGCTCCTCTTCGTCGCCGCCGTAGCCGCCGCCGAAGAAGAAGGCGAACTGGAGGATCAGCGCTGCGAGCGAGGCGAAGAAGCTGGCGAGCGTCATCACCATCACGTCGCGGTTGATCACGTGCGTGAGCTCGTGCGCCATCACGCCTTCGAGCTCGGCGGGCGAGAGCATCTGCAGGATGCCGCGCGTCGCAGCGACGGTGGCGGACTTCTGCGAGCGCCCGAGCGCGCAGGCGTTGGGCACGGAGGTCTCGATCACGCAGACGCGCGGTTTGGGCAGGTCGGCCTGTACGCAGAGCCGGTCGATGATGCCGTGCAACTCGGGCTCCTCGTCGGGGGAGACCTCTTTCAGGCCCATCGCGGCCATCGCGAGCTTGTCGGAGCCGAACAGCTGGCCGAGCAGCAGGACGACTGCGACGACCACGATCAGCCCGGCGCCGGCGCCGGCGGCGAACAGCACGCCGACGAAGACGACGTAGAGCAGTCCGAGCAGGAACAGCGTCAGCGCCATCCGCGCCTGCAGCCCTGTGTCTTTGCCGAAGTTCCGTCGGTTGACGGCCATGCCGCTGATTGTGGCAGAAGGAGATACACGTGCCCTAAAGTTGCGCGGGCGCGCGTCTCCTCCGGGCGAACCTGCGCTGCCAACGCCGATGATCCTCGACACCAGCCCGCGATGAAGCCCGAGATCCACTTCCTCGGCATCTCGATCAAGACGTTCGGCGTGACGTTCGCGCTCGGCTTCGTGGCGTGCGGCGCGGTCGTCGCGCGGCGCCTG
>DATINR010000037.1:0-29665 GCA_035473995.1 Solirubrobacteraceae bacterium | reverse complement strand
GCCTCGTCCTCGGTGAAGCCGCGCGAGCCCATGTAGAAGAGCTGGTCGTCGGAGATGCGCCCGACGGTGGCCTCGTGGGCGACCGTCACGTGCGGGTTCTGGATCTGGATGTCCGGCCACGTGTCAGAGCGTGATTCGCCGGCCATCATCAGCCCGTCGCACTGCACGCGAGCTTTCGAGCCGGCCGAGTTGTTGCCCATCTTGACCAGGCCGCGGTAGCCCATGATCCCGCCGTCCTTGGAGATCGACTTGGCGAGGATGTTCGAGGTCGTGTTCGGGGCCAGGTGCACGACCTTGGCGCCCGTGTCCTTGTGCACGCCTTTGCCCGCCACGCCGACGTTCAGGTGGTCGGCGCGCGCGCCTTCGCCCATCAAGTAGGAGCCCGGGTAGAGCATCACGTACTTGGCACCCATCGAGCCGCCGACCCACTCGACCGTCCCGTGGGCATCGACGATCGCGCGCTTGGTGTTCAGGTTGTAGACGTCCTTGGACCAGTTCTGCACGGTCGTGTAGCGCGCCTTGGCGCCCTCGTGCACGAAGATCTCAACGACCGCCGAGTGCATCGAGTTGACGCTGTAGGTCTGCGCCGTGCAGCCCTCGATGTAGTTCACCTCAGAGCCCTCGTCGGCGACGATCAGGGTGTGCTCGAAGGTGCCCTCGCCGGCGCCCTCCATGCGGAAGTAGGACTGCAGCGGCAGGTCGCACTTGACGCCCTTCGGGATGTAGCAGAAGGCTCCGCCCGACCAGACCGCGCCGTGCAGCGCCGAGAACTTGTTGTCCTGCGGCGGGACGCATTTGGTCATGAAGTATTTCTGCACGAGCTCCGGGTACTCGTTGATCGCCGTGTCCATCGAGCAGAACAGGATCCCGAGCTTTGCGTACTCCTCCTTCAGGCCCTCGTAGACTGGCTCCTGGCGCCACACGCCGACGACGCCGGCGAGGTGCTCGCGCTCGGCCTGCGGGATGCCGAGGTCCTCGTAGGTCTGCTTCATCTCCGCCGGGACTTCGTCCCAGCTGTTGAAGCGTCCGGCCGTCGGCGGCGAGTAGAGCACGAGATCGTCCAGGTTCAGGCCGCTCAGGTCCGGGCCCCAGTTCGGCATCGGCTTGCGTTCGAAGATCTCCAGCGACTTCAGCCGTTTCTCGGCCATCCAGTCGGGCTCGCCCTTGATCTTGGACAGCTCGGCGACCACCTCGCGCGAGATGCCCTGACGGGCGTGCAGCTGACCCTGCTCGTCCTCGACGATCGGGCTGGGCTTGGTGATCTTCGTGCGGTCTAGTGTCGCCATTCCGCTCCTTGCAGCGTCGCTCTGGGGAATCCTGTGCTGTGGAGTAGGAATTGTACCGAGAGCGGGAGTCCTCACCAGAGTGTCGAGGCAGAATCGAAAGCGCGGATCGCCGCATCGCGCGTGACCAGCACCGCGCCGGTCGACCGCGCCGTCGCATAGATCAGTCGGTCGACGGGATCACCGGGGAAGCTCTGCGCATCGAGGAGCCCGGCCGCTACCGCCACGTCGGCGCTGGGGGCGAGCGACTCGACACGCTCGTCGGCGAGCGCCTGCCTGACCCACAGGCTTACGTCTCGGTCGAGCGAGATGCGCCCCCGCGCCGCCAGCATCGCCACCTCCCAAGCGCTCAACGTCGACACGCCGATATGTGGCGCCCGCTCGATGGCCTTGCCGGCCGGCCGCGACAGTCGCTCTGGCGCCGCCAGCCACCAGAGCCATGCGTGCGTATCGAGGACGATCACGTGCCCGCAGGGGCGTTCCACTCGACGTCGAGTGGCTCGAGCAGCTCCTCGTCGGACACGTTGAACGTGACCGAGCCGCGCAGGCTCTCCGGCTCGGTCACGGGAGATACCCGTGCAACCGCGTGCCCGCGCTTGGTTACGACGATCTCCTCGCCCGTTGCCGCCACCTGATCGAGCATCGCCAGGCATTGGGCCTTGAACTGGCTGGCAGATATCGTGCGGATTGACATGACTATGGTCAGATTACCATAGTCATGAGCGTTTCCGTGCAGCTCACGTGCCGCCACCATCTCCAGATCGAGTGTCGAAACGAGCCCGAAGCTACTGGCGGCTGTGGATGCAATCCGCCGGTTCGGGAATCTCCGGCGGAGGGTGCTAAGTCGGCCAAGCGGCGTCGCCGGTGACCGCCCCGCGCACGGCCTTCAGGTTCAGCAGCGCGCACTTGCGCCGCGTCGCCGACACGGGGATGCCGAGCAGCTCGATCATCCAGTCGGCGTTCAGCTCGCCGACCTCGGAGAGCTCCATGCCCTTCAGCTCCTCCGAGGCGATCGACGCGGAGGCCTGCGAGATCGCGCAGCCGTGACCGTGGAAGCGCAGGTCCTCGATGCGGCCGTCCTTGACGCGGATGTGCACGCCGAGCTCGTCGCCGCACAGCGGGTTGTGCTCGAGCGCCTCGAGGTCGTGCGGGTCGAGCTCGCCGAAGTTGTGCGGGCGCTTGTAGTGGTCGAGGATGTAGTCGCGGTAGAGGTCGTCCATGGCGTGGGCGCGTTGCGGCTACAGCTCGAAGATCTCGCGCCCGGCCTGCAGCGCCTGCACGAGCGCGTCGATGTCGCTCGCCTCGTTGTAGACGCCGACCGAGGCGCGCGCCGTGGCGCCGACGCCGAGGCAGCGCATCAGCGGCTGCGCGCAGTGGTGCCCGGCGCGAATGCAGACGCCGCCCCGGTCGACCAGCTCGGCCACGTCGTGCGGGTGGATGCCCTCGACCGTGAACGACGCCAGTCCGCCGCGGCGCTCGGCCTCGGGCGGGCCGACGACGCGCAGCCCGGGCACCTCGGCCAGGCGCTCGAGCATGTAGGCCGTCAGCGAGCGCTCGTGCGCGCGCACGCGCTCCATGCCGAGTCCGCCCAGGTACTCGACGGCCGCCGCCAGCCCGACCGCCTCGGCGATCGGCGGCGTGCCCGCCTCGAACTTGTACGGAAGCTCGTTCCAGCTGACCGAGTGGAAATCGACCGACGCGATCATGTCGCCGCCCGTGAGGAACGGCTCCATCCGCTCGAGCAGCGCCTCGCTGCCGTGCAGCACGCCGATCCCGGTCGGCCCGACCGCCTTGTGGCCCGTCCACGCGTAGAAGTCGGCGCCGAGCGCAGCGACGTCGACGGGCATCTGCGGCACCGCCTGCGCACCGTCGACGATCGAGACGGCCCCTGCGTCGCGCACGCGCGCGGTCATCTCGGCGACCGGGTTGATCGTGCCGAGCACGTTCGAGACGTGCGCGAAGGCGACCAGCTTGACGTCGCCCCGTGTCAGCTCGGCGTCGAGCTGCTCGAGCGAGAGCTCGCCACGCTCGTCGACCTCCAGGTAGCGGAGCTCGGCGCCGCGCTCGCGGCACAGCACCTGCCACGGGACGAGGTTCGCGTGGTGCTCCATCTGCGTGATCAGCACCGCGTCGCCTGGGCCCACATTGGCGCGGCCCCACGAGTAGGCCAGCAGGTTGATCGCCTCGGTCACGTTCTTCGTGAAGATCGTCGTGCGCGGATCGCCGCCGACGAACGCGGCCACGCGCCGGCGGGCGTTGTCGTAGGCCGCGTCGGCCTCCTGGGCGAGCGCGTAGACGCCGCGGTGCACGTTGGCGTTGTGGCTGCGCAGGTGCTCGGCCTGCGCGTCGATCACGGCCCGCGGCTTCTGCGCCGTCGCCCCCGAGTCCAGGTAGATCAGCTCGCGCCCTGCGAAGCGGCGCTCGAAGATCGGAAAGTCGGCCTTTACGCCAAGCGTTGACTCAGCGACTGGTGGCATACGCCTCGATGTCCTCGCGCGCCGCCGCGAGCTTGCCGGCGACCTTCTCGCGCACGAGCTCCTCCAACGCCTCGTCACCGAGTTCGGAGATCAGCGGCTCGAAGAAGCCCTCGACGATCACGCGCACCGCAGCCGGCCGGTCGAGGCCGCGCGTCTGCATGTAGAAGATCGCCGTCTCGTCGAGCTCGCCGACCGTGCCGCCGTGCGAGGCGGACACGTCGTCGGAGGACACGAGCACCGAGGGGATCGCGTCGACGCGCGCTTTCGGCGAGAGCATCATCGAGTGGATCTGCAGGTAGGTGTGCGTCTGCTGCGCGCCCGGGTCGATCTGGATCAGGCCCTCGAAGCTCGCTCGGCTCTCGCCGGTCGCCGCGCCGCGCCAATGCACGTCGCCGCCTGACGGGCCCGTCTCGTGCAGGTCGACGGCGAACACGTCCAGGTGCTCGTGCTCCTCGGTGAAGAACAGGCCGCGGAAGGCCATGTCGCCGCCGGCCTCCGAAACGGCGAGCTCGAGGTGCTGGCGCACGAGATGGCCGCCGAGCAGCGCCGGCAGCCAGTGGCAGTAGGCGTCGCGGCCGACGCCGACGAACCGGGTCGAGACATCGAACACCTCACCCGAGCCCCAGTCCTGCACCTGCGCCAAGCGGCAGCGCGCGCCGTCCTGCAGGTAGAGCTCGAAGGCGCCGGCGTGCAGCGCCTGGCCCTCGAAGTCCTCTGCCAGGTCGTACTCCTGCACGCGGAAGTCGCTCATCGCGGCGCCCACGACGAGCGTTCGCCCGTACTGCGCAACGCCGGGCTGCTCGATCGCGTAGACGATCTCGAAGGGGTCCTCGACGACGATGCCTTGGGGGACGTGCAGGAACGCGCCGCCGCTCCAGAAGGCGGCGTTGGCGGCCTCGAGCTTGTGGCGGTCGATCGGCAGGCGCTTGGAGTACCACGGCGCGACCAGCTCGGCGTGGTCGCGGAAGGCGTCCTCGAGCGAGCACAGGATCACGCCCTTGGCCTGCAGCGCCGGGTCGAGCTCGACGTGCACGACGGTGCCCGCGCTCTGCACGATGCGCCCGGCGCGCGGGCGGTCGGGGAGCGTTCGCGCGACGACGTCGGGCACTCCCTGCGGAGTCGGCGAGGGATCGGTGCCGAGTGCATCCAGCGCGACCTTCTCGAGGCTCGTCGTCCAGAAGCCCGAGCGGCGCCAGACGGGCAGCTCCAGCTGCTCGAAGGACTCGCGCGCGGACTCGCGCAGCTGCTCGAGCGTGCGCCCGTCGCCGGCGCCGGCGCCGTGCAGCGCGTGGTAGAGCGTCGCCTCGCGGTGGCGTCCGGCCTTCATCTGCGCCGGCGCGGCGCCGGGTGTGCCGCTGCCGCCGGGGGTCGGGCCGGCCGCCGGGGCCGCGCCGTTGCCGTTGGAGCCGCTCGTGGCTGGCGGGTTGGCCTCAGACACCGCTGTCACCGGCGGCCACGGCGTCGAGATCGCCGCCGAACTCGCGGCGGATCTCGTCATAGCCCTCGCGCTCGAGGCGCTCGACCAGCTCGACGCCGCCCTCGAGCACGATCCGCCCGTCCATCAGGATGTGCACGAACTCGGGCTTCACGTAGTGCAGGATGCGCTGGTAGTGGGTGATGATCAGGGCGCCCAGGCCCTGCTCGTCGTGCAGTCGCTGCACGCCCTCGGCGACCGTGCGCAGCGCGTCGATGTCAAGGCCCGAGTCGGTCTCGTCGAGGATCGCCACGTCGGGCTGGAGCATCGCCATCTGCAGGATCTCTGCGCGCTTCTTCTCGCCGCCGGAGAAGCCGTCGTTGAGGTGGCGCGAGGTGAACGTGCGGTCGACGTCGAGCAGGTCGATCGCGTGTTGCAGATGGGTGCGGAACTCCTTCACCTGGATCGGCTCGTCGCGCTTGGCGTTGATCGCCATGCGCAGGAAGTTGGCGACGGACACGCCCGGGATCGAGACGGGGTACTGAAAGGCGAGGAACAGGCCCGCCTTGGCACGCTCGTGCGGCTCGGCCTCGGTGATGTCCTCGCCCTTGAACGTGATCGTGCCCTCGGTGATCTCGTAGGAGGGGTGACCGAGCAGCGTGCTCGCGAGCGTCGACTTGCCCGAGCCGTTGGGGCCCATCAGGGCGTGGATCTCGCCGCGCGAGATGTCCAGGTCGACGCCCTTGAGGATCTCGCGCTCCTCGATGCGCACGTGCAGGTCTCTGATCTCTAGGTCGGCCATGTTCTCCGTTCGTGCTCCAGGTATCGGGGTTTGTTCAGGTTCAGGATGCGACGGTCCGCGGCACGGCATCCAGCGCCGGCAGAGCGGGGCCGGTCGTGAGCGGGCTCGCCGGCAGCGACGGGCCCAGCACGAGATCGGCGAGCGTCGTGTCCTGCAGCGTGCGAACGATCGAGAAGCGCACGCGTGTCCACAGCAGCTTGGTCGGGCATACGTGCGCGGGGTCGGTCTCGCGCGAGCAGACGATCGAGCCGTCGGCGCCCTCGGTGATGCACTCGATCGGTGCGATCGAGCCCTCGAGCGCCTCGACGACCTCGGCCATCGTGATCTCGGTGGGCGAGCGCGCCAGCAGGTAGCCGCCGCGCGAGCCGCGCCGGGAGTCGACCAGGCCGGCCTTGCGCAGCCGCGCCACGAGATGCTCCAGGTAGGCAAGCGGCAGGCCGCCGCGCTCGGCGATCTCTGCGAGCGGGATCGGTTCCTCGCCGGACTGCCGAGCAAGCTCGACCATCACGCGAACGCCGTACTCGGACTTGGTTGAGAACATCATCGGATCGAATACCTACCTGAGCGCTAGGGTATCAACCGCCCGCGTGCGCTCCAGCTTTATTCGAGCAGCTTGCGCACGTCGTGCGAGAGCGCTTCGGGGGTGAGCTGTTCGAGCTGGAAGATCACGCGCGCCATGCCCCGGCGGTCGATCAGGAAGACCGAGGCCGAGCGTGCGAAGGCGGCGCGGCCGGCGCTCGCGGGCAGCACGCGAAAGGCACGCCACAACGAGCGCAGCTGCGCCGCCGAGCCACTCAGCCAGCGCGCGCGCGCCCTGAGGGACACGTGCCGCAGGAAGCGCTCCACGGCGGCCGGCGTGTCGGCCGCCGGATCGGCGCTGATCACGAGCACCGGGACCGAGCGCCCGAGTTCGTCGAGCGCGCCGCGGATCTGCTGTGCGATCACCACGCAGGGCGAGCCGCAACTGGAGTAGAGAAACGCGACGATCACGACCTGGCCGCGATAGGCGGCGAGCGACACGGGCGCACCGGCCTGGTCGCGCAGGGAGAACGCCGGCGCCGAGACGCCCGGCGGCAGCGCGGCGCCGTCGAAGCCCGAGCCGCCAGGCGCCGAGGAGGAGGCGGAGGAGGATGAAGACGACCCCGAGGAGCAGCCCGCGAGGGCGAGCGCGAGGGTGAGGGCGATCGCTGGCGCGAGTGTGCGCGCGCGGAAGGGCGGGGTCGGCGTCATCGTTGTCAGCGTATGCGGAGGCCATGCCGGGGCGCCTGCGCGACCACGAGCGCTTCGACCCGTGTCTTCGTCGGTTCGGGGCTGCTGAAGGTGGAGAGGCGGCTGTCCGCGTCGCGGGTTAGCCTGCCGGAATGGAAGGCCCGAAATTCTGATGAGCTGACTATGCCCCCACGAGTTAAGCGCAGTCCGAAGCCTGCGCAGAAGGACGACGAGGACCGCTCCGAGACGTTCGTTCTAGAGCACGAGATCGCGGAGACCGAGCTCGTCTTCGGACTTGTCGCGGCGCTCGGCACTGACATGGACCGCGTTAGCGAGGAGCTGCACTTGGCGCTCGAGCGCGTCGGCTACGAGACCAGTGAGATCCGGCTCAGCTCGCTGCTGCGCGAGGTTGACTGGGACGAGCCGCTCGAAGAGAACGCAAAGCTCGACACCTATATCGCCACGCACATGGACGCTGGGGACCATCTGCGTCAGCGCTGGGAGCGTGCGGACGCGCTCGCTCTGCTCGCCACCGCGGAGATCAATAGGGCCCGGGAGAGGCTCGTGGCAGCTGGCGAGCCCCTGAAGCGACGCGCATGGCTGCTTCGCCAGCTTAAGACTCCGGAGGAGGCGCAGACGCTGCGCGACGTGTATGGCTCTCGGTTCTTCCTGATAGCCGCCTACTCACCCGACGATGAGCGCGCGGAGTGGCTTGAGAAGGCGATTACCAAGTCGCGGAAAACGGCTAACCAGACGAAATGGGAGTACCGCGCGGCCGAGTTGCTGCGCCGAGATCAGTCCGAGGAGCCGCCGTACGGCCAGAACGTGCGCGACACATTCCACCGCGCCGACCTCTTCATCGACGCGAGCCGCGACGCCAACACGACCGCGCAGCTCAACCGGCTATTGGAGATCGTGCTCGCGAACCCGTTCAAGTCGCCGACTAAGGACGAGTTCGCGCTGTTCGAGGCTTACGGGGCCGCTCGCATGTCCGCCGAGCCAGGACGTCAGGTCGGCGCGGCGCTCGTCAACGACCAGGGAGAGGTCATCGCGCTCGGAACGAACGAGGTACCTCGACCGGGCGGTGGCGTCTACCGTGAAGGCAGCAACGAGCCTGGGATCCCCGACCAACGTGAGTTCCGCTTCGGACGCGACGATTTCGAGCGCTCTATTGACACCAACGACCGCGTCCAGCGGGAGATCGCGAAGGAGATCGCCGCCGCGCTTGGCGAGGAGGAGCGCGATTGGCTAATGGACGGCGTCGATCCCGATCAGCTTTTGGCCGCGATCTTGGATACGACGCTCGGGGACCTCACCGAGTTTGGCCGGGCCGTTCACGCCGAGATGTCGGCGATCCTCGATGCTGCCCGCAACGGTCGCGCGGTCGCGGGCGCGTCGCTATACGTGACTACCTTCCCCTGCCATAACTGCGCTCGCCACATCGTCGGCGTTGGTATCCGCACCTGTGTTTTTCTCGCTCCGTACGCGAAGAGTCAGGCGGGGATGCTTCACAGCGACGCGATCGTCGTCGCCTCGAGTGCTGGCGACCCGGCAAAGGTCAGCTTCCAGCCGTTCGTCGGGGTAGCACCGCGACGGTTCGCAGAACTCTTCACCTGGACGCGGCGCAAGAAGGACGACGGCATGCTCTGGACCTGGGACGAGAAGACGGCGGTGCCGCGGCTGGCCGACACCGAGGCTGAGGAGCTGCGACAGTCACGCCCCGCCTACCGTCAGCATGAGTACTTGATCATGCGCAAGCTCACCGAAGTGCAGAAGCAGCGCAACCTGAAACTGCGAGGACCCGACCCCCGAGGAGGCAAAGGAGGACCATGACCACGAAGGAGCAGACGCGATGACGGGTAGGCGAGGAGATCTGGCAGCCGAGATCCAGCGGAAGAGTGCGGAGATCGAAAGCTGGCCCGACTGGGCGCAGCCCTTTCAGCCACCCAGTGCAGCGGCACCGCCCGTGCCACCACCTGGAGCAAGCGAACGTCCCGAGTCGGACGCTGAGGTCCATGGCGCACAGCGGTGAAAGAGGCGCGCGAGACCTCCGGGGAGCTCGTAGGATGGACGACGGTGGCGTCCCCCCGAAGGCTCGCGTCGCCGTCGTCCCCCGATGATCCAGATCACCGCCATCAGGCTGCAGGGCAGCTCCGACCACGAGCACATCGTCTCGGTGAAGTGGCGGAACCTGCAGACGGGCGTCACGGGCGAGAGCACCCGGCAGGCCGTCGTCAGCTGGCTCGACGAGAGCAACGCCAACCAGGCAGTGGTCGCTAACGCCGCTAGTTGGGTGTATGTACGCGTAGTCCGGCCCGAAGGCCGGCCCGCTTATCTACGCACGCACGCGGACGGGAAATGGTCTGACAACCTGCTCGCGTTGCCGCCGGTCTGAGCGCAAGTCGGCACCCCGGCTCGCAGAGGGAAACGGCACTTAAGGCCCGGCGCGGGCACCTGGGGAAGACACGTCCTGACCCGTATGTAAGGCCTCCCCCCGAGGCAGTCATCGTCAGTCGAAGCTGATGCCCGACCCAGTTGCTCTCGGCGCTATACTTTTTGAAGTCAATAAAACCCGACCGTGGTTTAGGAGTTTCACGATGAGTCCCTCTGGAGCTGAGCTTCTCCGCGACATCAAGAGCCGGATCGAGGAGATCGATCCTTCCAAGGTGCACGAGCTGATCGACGAGGGCGTCGTGCTGATCGACGTGCGCGAGACCGAGGAGTTCGGCACTGCCCATCTGCCGGGCGCCAAGCATGTGCCCAAGAGCTACCTCGAGACCCGCATCGAGGGCGTCGTGCCCGATCGCGACGCGCACGTCGTGCTCTATTGCCAGTCGGGCAACCGCTCGGCCTGGGCGGCGCGCACGCTGGAAGAGGACCTCGGCTACACCAACGTCGCCTCGATGACCGGTGGCATCACGCTGTGGAAGGACCGCGGCTACGAGGTCGACGTTCCGCGCACGCTGACCGCCGAGCAGCGCGAGCGCTACTCCCGCCACATGCTCGTGCCGGAGATCGGCATCGAGGGCCAGCAGAAGCTGCTCGACGCGAAGGTGCTCTTGCTCGGCGCCGGCGGTCTCGGCTCGCCCACAGCGCTCTACCTGGCAGCGGCCGGCGTCGGCACGATCGGCATCGTCGACGACGATGTCGTAGATCTCTCAAATCTTCAGCGTCAGGTGATCCACTCGACGCAGCGGATCGGCATCCCCAAGGTGGACTCCGCCGAGGAGTCGATCCACGCGCTCAACCCGGATGTCAACGTCATCAAGTACCAGACGCGGATCGACGCGTCGAACATCGTCGAGATCATCAAGGACTACGACGTGGTCGTCGACGGCGTCGACAACTTCCCCACGCGCTACCTGCTCAACGACGCGACGGTGCGCTTGAAGATCCCGGTCGTGTCGGCCTCGATCCTCGGCTTCGACGGGCAGCTGTCGGTGTTCAAGCCGTATGAGGGCCCGTGCTACCGCTGCCTCTTCCGCGAGCCGCCGCCGGCCGAGCTGGCGCCGTCGTGCGGCGCCAACGGCGTGCTCGGCGTGCTGCCCGGGACGATGGGTCTCTTGCAGGCGACCGAGGTCGTCAAGCTGATCGTCGGCATCGGCGACCCCGCGATCGGGCGCCTGCTGCTCTACGACGCGCTTGGCGCGACGCTGACCGAGGTCAAGGTCCACCGCGACCCGGACTGCCCGATCTGCTCGCGCGATCCCGAGGAGATCCGCGACGAGGAGCTCGGCGTGTTCCCCGATTACGAGGCTTTCTGCGCGGCCGCCGGCTAGGCGCTAGGCTGGCGCGCTGATGGCGACGATCAAGATCCCACCGGTCCTGCGCGCTTCGGTCGGCGGCGAGAAGGAGGTCAGCGCGTCCGGCGAGAACGTCGGCGCGGTGCTGAAGGACCTCGCCTCGAGCCACCCCGCGACCGAGAGCCAGCTGTTCTCGGCCGAGGGTGAGCTCAACCGCTACGTCAACGTCTACCTCAACGACGAGGACGTACGCGTGCTCGACGGGCTCGACACGGCCGTCGGCGAGAGCGACACGCTCGTGATCCTGCCGGCGATGGCCGGCGGGCGCTGATTCCGGCTCGCTCCGGGACTGGTCCACGACCAAGCTTGCAATCGTGCCCCCCGCGGCGAGTGTCGTTGCCGCAGTGAATTTCCGCGCGCCGATTTGATATATTATTATATATATTCATGACTCCGGGGGCCTTGATCCGTGAGCGGCGCCAGCTCCAGCACCTGAGCCAGCGTTCGCTTGCCCGCCGTGCGGGCACGACGCAGGCCGCTGTCAGCAGGATCGAGCGAGGTCTGACTACGCCCACGTGGGAGACCGTGCGCGCGCTGCTGCTGGCGCTCGGCTACGAGCCTGAGCTGGGGGTGCGTCGCCTGCGGGGGAGGTGGGACCCGCTCCATCTCGCCGCCTCGCTCGAGCGCTCGCCCGAGCAGCGCTTCCAGCTGGCGATCTCGGCCAACCGCCTGGCCGGACGCCTGCGACAGGCGGGAGTGGAGGCGAGCGGTGCACGGTGAGACGCCGCTCGACGCAGAGCGCATCCTCGCCGTGCTAGCCGAGCACTCGGTCGACTACGTGATCGTCGGCGGGCTCGCGGTGCAGACGCATGGACACGTGCGCACGACAGTCGACATCGACGTGTATCCCCGTCCTGAGCCGGCCAACCTGCAGCGGCTCGCCGATGCGCTGCGGGCGCTCGACGCCCGCCCGCTCAATCCCGGCGGCGAGGATCTGCAGATCGACGCAGCCACCTTGCCGCGCGCGACCCTGTGGCAGTTCGAGACCCGGCACGGAGCGATCGACGTGCTGCACGACGCACCAGGAGTCCCTCCATACGACGAGCTCCGCCGGCGCGCGCTCGAGATCCGGCTCGGCGAGCTGACGCTGGCGGTTGCCGGCCGCGACGACCTGATCAGCATGAAGCGCGCGAGCGCGCGCCCTGTCGACCTAGAAGATCTCGCTGTGCTGACCGAACTCGGTGAGGCTTAGGCAGCCACGCCACTCGCTTCGGGGGCAAGCCGGGAGCCCTGACCGCCCGCGACAGGCACCCGGCTCATCGCGTGCTCGGCAAGCGCCGTGATCGTCAGCGACGGGTTCACCCCGACGTTGGCCGGGATCGCCGAGCCGTCGCACACGAGCAGGTTCTCGTAGCCGAACACGCGCTGGTCGGCGTCGACCACGCCCTGCTCGGCGTCGGGCGCGATCACGGCGCCGCCGAGGATGTGCGCGGTCGAGGGGATGTTGAACAGCGCCTCCGTCAGTGCGCTCTGGGCGATCCCGCCGGTGCGCTTGGCGAACCATTCGGCGGCCTGGTTGGCGATCGGGATGAACGTCGGGTTGGGGCGCTCGGGGTCCTGTTCGGTCTGCAGCCAGAACGAGCCGAACGGGCCTTTGCGGGGACGCAGCGCGATCGCGTTGTCGAGCGTCTGCATCACGAGCAGGATGATCGTGCGCCGCGACCAGTGCTTCGCGAAGAGAATCTTCGCCAGGCGTCCCGGGTGGCGCACCAACTGGGCGAGCAGCTTCAGCGGCCGCGTCACGCGCGTGCCGTCGCCCGTCAGCAGCGTGTAGAGCATGCGCATCGAGTCGCCGTCGTCGCCGTAGGTCACCGTCTCGATGTGCGTGTTCGGGTCGGGGTAGATCGAGGAGGTGATCGCCACGCGCTTGATCAGGTTCTCGGGGTAGTCCTCGGGTACGGTCACCGTCAGGATCGACTCGCTGTTCGTGCGCACGAGCTCGCCCAGGCGCGAGGAGATCCGCGGCAGCGAGCCTTCCAGGCGGCATTTCTGCAGCAGCCGGTTCGTGCCGAGCGGTCCCGCCGCGACGACGACGCCGCGGGCGCGCTGCACGCGCCGTTCCTTGCGCAGCCACGCGCCCGAGCGGACCGATTCGACCTCGTAGCCTTCGCTGCCGTCTGCCGCCCCGAGCGGGCGCACGTCGACCACGGTGCGTTCCGCCATCACGCGCGCGCCGCGCTTCTCGGCGAAGTACAGGTAGTTCTTCACGAGCGTGTTCTTCGCCCCGTGCACGCAGCCCACCATGCAGCGCGCGCACAGCTTGCAGCCCGTGCGCTCCGGGCCATCCCCGCCGAAGAACGGGTCCGCCACCGTCTTGCCGGCCTGGCCGAAGTAGATCCCCACGGGAGTGCG
Organism: Solirubrobacteraceae bacterium; assembly: GCA_035473995.1. Lineage (GTDB taxonomy): Bacteria > Actinomycetota > Thermoleophilia > Solirubrobacterales > Solirubrobacteraceae > Palsa-744. The sequence goes on along the minus strand of DATINR010000037.1, from coordinate 16,325 downwards.
TTTGTAGGTATCGCCCACGCCGAGCTCCTCGCCGAGCTCGCGCAGCAGCTGGTCGGCGGGATCCTCGTGCGGGTTTTCGACCACGCCCAGCATCCGCTGCGCTTCCTCGTAGTGGGGCGCCAGCTCGCCCTGCCAGTCTGCCATCTCCGCCCACTGGCGGTCCTCGAAGAACTGCTTCGGCGGGACGTACAGCGTGCAGGCGTAGCCGAGGCTGCCGCCGCCGACGCCGCAGCCCGAGACCACCGCGACGTCCTTGAAGTTGGTCAGGCGGAAGATCCCCTTCATGCCCACGCGCGGGTTCCAGAAGTAGCGCTTCAGATCAGCCGTGTTCTTCGGGAACTCGTCGTCCGCGAAGCGCCGCCCGCACTCGAGCACGCCGACCGAGTAGCCCTTCTCGGCGAGGCGCAGCGCCGAGACGCTGCCGCCGAAGCCCGAGCCGATCACGAGCCAGTCGAAGTCGTAACCGCCGTGCGTCGTCGTCGCCATGCCCCGCTGCCCCCTGGATTGAGTTGGAAGTCGTCTCGATCTTAGAGGTTGACTGGCTGCCCGGCCAACCCGCTGCCGTCCGCCGCCCGGCGGTTTGTCGCGGGTACGGCGTGGCTCGCCGAGGAGCTACCTGCGAACGGGCCCGTCCCCATGAGCATGCACATCGCGGAGCTTGCTCAGCAGTTGGACCTGCCCGGCCAAGCCCGCGAGCGCGGCCACGACGATGATCGTGCCGGGAAGCCAGTCGCCACCGGCGAGCACGAGGATGCCAAACACCAGCGCTGCCGCCAGCCCCACTATGAGCAACGCGCTGCTTCGCACCTTACGGCTTCGATCGTACCTGCCGGTCACACCAACCACCCCCTGCTGTCGCTTGCAGAAAGCGTCGCACCGGGGCAGATCCGTGGCATCCGTAGAACCCGCGCAACTGTCCCACGGGATAGGCGCAGAACGTCTAGGCCTTGGCGCGGTCGTACAGCACCGACAGCAGGCGCTGTTCGGTGGAGAGACGGCCTCCGGTTCCCGCTGTGAGGAGGTTGACGACCGCCGGCCCGTGGGTGAAGGTCACACCGTCGACCTCGAGCGAGGCTGCGACGAGGACGGCCAGTACTCGCATGCCGAAACCATCGGCATCGAAGGGCGTTCGCTGAAGCCGGCGCGGGTCATCGGGAGACACCGCTCGTCTGTGGCGCCCGCGCTCGAGGGTCCTTGCTCTCCACCAGCCGCCAGGGGGCGGCGGCGACCCCGCTATATTCCGTGAAGTAATGGCGGTTGAGAGGGTTCGAAACCGGCCGTGCGGCGGCCGCTACGGCGACATCGTCCAGTCGATCGGCAACACGCCGCTGATCGAGCTGCCGAGCCTTTCGCCGAAGCCGGGCGTGCACATCTGGGCCAAGCTCGAGTCGCACAACCCGACGGGCTCGGTCAAGGACCGCGTCGCGCGGGCGCTGATCGAGGATGCCGAGGAGAAAGGCGCGATCTCGCCGGGGCAGACGATCCTCGAACCGACCTCGGGCAACACGGGCATCTCGCTGGCGATGATCGCCAAGCGCAAGGGCTACAAGCTGAAGGTCGTGATGCCGGAGAACGTCACGCCCGAGCGCACGCAGCTGCTGAAGATGTACGGCGCCGAGATCGTCTACTCGCCCGGCGATCAGGGCTCCAACGGTGCCGTGGCGATGTCGCTGCAGATGGCCGCCGAAGACCCATCGGTCTACATGCCCTACCAGTACGGCAACCAGGCCAATCCCAACGCCCACTACAACGGCACTGCGCCGGAGATCCTCGAAGAGCTGGACGAGATCTCGGCGTTCGTCGCCGGCCTCGGCACGGGCGGCACGCTGATGGGCAACGGCAGGCGCCTGAAGGAGACATTCGGCGACGCCTGCAAGATCGTCGCGGCCGAGCCGATGCAGGGCGAGCCCGTGCAGGGACTTCGCTCGCTCGACGACGGCTTCATCCCGCCGATCATCGACATCTCGCTGCTCGACCGCAAGATCTTCGTGACCAACGAAGACGCGATCGTGTGGACGCGCAAGCTGCTCGACGAGGAGGGCGTGTTCGCCGGCGTCTCGACCGGCGCGATCGCCAGCATCGCCGTGCGCATCGCCGGTGAGCTCGACGAGGGCAACGTCGTCTTCGTCGTCGCCGACGACGGCTGGAAGTACCTGTCGAGCGGCATCTACACGCTGCCGGTCGAGGAGATCGAGAACCTGGACGCGACCGTCTGGTGGTAGGCCGCGCGTTCGTCGCGCACGGCCCGCAGGCAACACCGAGACGCCCGAGGCGCACGTGAAGATCGCCAAGCAGCTGCTCGCCGAGATCGTCGCGCACGCGCAGGAGAACCCGCGGATCGAGTGCTGCGGCGTCGTCGCCGTGCTCGCGGACGCGGACGGCACCGCAAAGACGGCCGCGCGCGTCTACCGCGCCGAGAACGTGCACGCGAGCGCGCTGAAGTTCGAGATCGCCCCGATGGAGCTGTACCGTCTGAACGAGGAGATCGAAGAGGAGGGCTGGGAGATCGGCGCGATCTATCACTCGCATGTGCGCAGCGCGCCCTATCCGTCGCAGACGGACATCGGCTTCGCCGCAGGCTGGCCCGGCCTCGAGTGGATCATCGTCGGCCTCGCCGGCGACGGCGAGCTCGAGCTGCGCTCCTACGTGATCGACGGCGCCGAGGTCAGCGAGATCGCGCTCGAGGAGACGTCGAGCTGAGCGAGACGCCGCTGATCTGCCCGAGCTGCGGCACGGACTACCCACGCTCCGAGCGCTTCTGCGCGAGCTGCGAGATGCCGCTCGTCTATCTCCCCGGCAGCGAGCGCGGCGCGGCCAGCGAGCGCCAGCGCAAGGCGCGCAAGATCAAGCCGCAGTACGCCGAAGGCCGGCTCGTCAAGGTCGCCCGCGCCGGCAGCCAGCCCGAGGCCGAGCTGATCGAGACGCTGCTGCTCGAGGAGGGCATCCCGAGCATGTCGCGCCGCGCAGGCGGCTTCGACGTGCCCGACTTCCTCGCCGCCGGCCCACGCGACGTGCTCGTGCCCGAGTCCGGCGCCGAAGCGGCTCGCGAAGCTCTCGCGCCGCAGGCGCTCGCGTCTGACGAGCGCCCCTAGAGCGGACGCTCAGGCGTAGACGGGCTCGCCGGCATCGGCGCCGGCGGCTTCGCTCGTGATCGCGCGGATCTCTTCGGAGGCGCGCTCGAACTCGGCGTCGGAGAGCACGGGCGTGCCCTCGAAGGGGAGCTCGCGCTGCAGCTCGATCCATGCCTGGGCGGCGGTGTACTCGTCCTTGACCTTGACCGTCACCGGGCGCGGAATGCGGTAGGTGCGCAGCAGCAGCACGTGCAGCGGCTGGTGGCGACGCCAGCCGAGGCGCTTTTCGGCGTAGTCGGGCGTCCACACGTAGAACGGCGAGAGCGCATCCACGCAGCGCGGGTCGGCGACCGTGAAGTGGCCGGCAACCTCTGCCCAGGCGCGGATCCGCACCCGGTCGGGCTGCTGCACGGGTGCCCCTGAGGTGAAGGCGTTCAGCAGCGGCTCGCCGTCGCTCCACACGCCCTCCTCGAGCGCGCGGCGCAGCTCGGGCTGGTGGGACTCGCGCACGAGGTCGCCCGGCTGGTGCTCGAACGTCGGGTACAGGAAGAACCGCTCGTGAGCCAGCCTCATCGACTTGCCCGGCTGGCAGATACCGCCCTTGCGGAGTGTTATGAGCTGCTCACCTTCGGCTAGCGCACGGACGGTGACGGCCCATTCTTTGAAAGCAATTGGCATAAACGGTGAAGCTAGGAGTACGTCTCTGTCTCTAGTCCGCTTACCGACCGATTTGGCGGCCGCGGACCCCTTAAAGATACGAAATCCAGGCGGAAATCCCAAATCCCCTGCAAATCGCCCCCTTATTTTGGCCGTCAGAGACTGTCTGTGCGGCCAGTCTTGCCATCGAGGTGTTTCCGGCGCGTGTTTCTGACTCGGTCAGCGAGGCTCGCCGAAGCCGCCGCCGCCGGGCGTTTCGATGCGCAGGCGCTGCCCGGCGAGCAGCGTGCCGGTGACCTTGCCCGGCAGCGGCTCGCCGTCGAGCTCGTCGTGCCCGGGCGCTCCGGGCTCTCCGCCATCGGCACCCGGCGGTGCGTGCCGGCGGCGCTCGGCGATCAGCGAGAAGGACAGCTCGCGCAGCGCCTGCAGCTCTCGGATCACGCCGTCGCCGCCGCGCGTGCGCCCGGCGCCGCCGGAGCCGCGGCGGATCGCGTACTGCACGACGCGCAGCGGGAATTCGCGCTCTAGCGCCTCGACGGGGGTGTTCAGCGTGTTGCTCATCGCCACGTGCACGCCGCTCGGCCCGTCGGCCTCGGCGCACGCACCCTGCCCGCCGCCGAGCGTCTCGTAGTAGGTGAACGACCCGTCGCCGTCGGCACCGAGGGTCAGGTTGTTCATCGTGCCCTGCCCGAGCGCGCGGCCGAAGGCGCCGAGCACGAGGTCGGCGACGCGCGAGGAGGTCTCGACGTTGCCCGCCGCCACGGCCGCTCCGGGTCGTGCGTTGAGCAGCGAGCCGAGCGGGGCGCGCACCTCGATCGGGCGGTAGGCGCCGGCCGACGGCGGGATGTCGGGGTCGGTCAGCACGCGCACGGCGAAGTAGCAGGCCGAGCGCGTGACGGCGAGCGGGCAGTTGAGGTTGCCGTCGTGCTGGGGCGCGCTGCCGGCGAAGTCGAGGATCAGCCGCTCGCCCTCGACGCTCGCGTGCAGGCGCAGGCGCAGGTCGCCGTCGCGCCCCTCCAGCACATCCTCAGCGTGGACGTTGCTGTCGGGCAGCTCCGCGATGCACGCCCACGTGCGCCGCTCGGCATAGTCGAGCACGGCGTCGCTCGCCTCGCGCAGCCGCGCTGGGCCGAGGCGCTCGGCAAGCGCGCCCAGGCGCAGCGCGCCGACGCGGTTGGCGGCGAGCTGGGCGCGCAGGTCGGCGCGCCGCTGCTCGGGCTGGCGCATCTGCGCGACGAGCTCCTCGATCGCGGCCTCGTCGAGTGGGCGCGGCGAGATCACGACGCCCTCCTCGGCCAGCGTATGGCTGTCGGCGGGCATCGAGCCGGGTACGCGCCCGCCGACGTCGGCGTGGTGGGCGCGGCTCGCCGCGAAGCCGAGCAGCGTCTGCTCGTCGGTCGCGAACACGGGCGTGATCACTGTGATGTCGGGCAGGTGCGTGCCGCCGCGAAACGGGTCGTTGAGGATCCACGAGACGCCCGGCGCGTGGCGCTCGCCGAGCACGGCGGCGACGGAGGCGGGCATCGAGCCGAGGTGCACCGGGATGTGCTCGGCCTGCATGATCATCTGCCCGTCGGCGTCGAACAGCCCCGTCGAGGCGTCGTGGCGCTCCTTGATGTTCGACGAGTAGGCGGCCTGGATCAGCGCGACGCCCATCTCTTCGCAGGTGGCGCGCAGCGCGCCGACGACCACCTGCAACTCGATCGGGTCGAGCGCGCTCATGTGCCGCCATCCTGCAGGACGCACGTCCCATGTTCGTCGACCACGCCGCTCCAGCCGGGCGGAACGAGCAGCGTGGCCTCGGGCAGCGCGCACAGCGCCGGGCCATGGACCTCGGTCCCGGGCGCGAGCTCGCCGCGAAGTACGCTCGCCTGCAGCGCCTCGCCGCCGAACACGACCTGCGCGCTCGAGCGCTCGGGCTCGGCGGTCGCATCGGCCTGCGGGCGCAGCCGCGGCGCGGGGCCCCGGACGGACACGCGCACGTTGACGAGCTCGACCGGGGCCTCGTCGTCGCGGTAGCCGTAGCGCTGCTCGTGCGCGGCGGCGAACGCCTCGCTCAGCGCCTCGGTCTCGGGATCGCCGGTCGCCTCGACGGACAGCTCGAAGGCCTGTCCGACATAGCGCAGCTCGTAGGCGACGCGCATGTCCTCGCGCGGGCCGGCGAGCGCGGCGTCGGCTTCGGCGAGCAGCTCGTCGCGGGACTCGCGCAGGCGCTCGCGCGTGAGCTCGGAGCCGCTCAGCATCACGGTGCGCGAGACGTCGTGTCGAGGCGCGGCGGCGGCAAGCCCGAGCGCGCTGAGCACGCCGGATGCGCGCGGGCAGAGCACGCGGGCGATGCCGAGCTCGCGCGCCATGGCGCAGGCGTGCAGCGGCCCGGCGCCGCCGAAGGGCATCAGCGCGAAGCGGCGCGGGTCGATCCCGCGCTCGACCGTGACGAGGCGCAGCGCGCCGAGCATCTCGTGCTCGGCGACGCGCACGATGCCCTCGGCGCAGGCGAGCGGCTCGATGCGGAGCTCCTGCGCGAGCGCCGCCACGGCGCGCTCGGCGGCGTCGCGGTCCAGCCGCATCCCGCCGGCGAGCGGCGAATCGTGGGCACCGACGCCGAAGGTGTTGGTCAGCCGGCCGAGCAGCAGGTTGGCGTCGGTCACGGTCGCGAGCTCGCCGCCGAGCCCGTAGCAGGCGGGGCCGGGGGCGGCGCCTGCGCTCTGCGGCCCGACGCGCAGCGCGCCGCCGGAGTCGCGCCAGGCGATCGAGCCGCCGCCGGCGCCGACGGTGTGGATGTCGAGCGCGGGCAACGCGAGCGGGCGCCCGGCGACGGCGCGCCGGGCGGTCTCGGAAACCTCGCCGCCGTCGATCAGGCAGACGTCGCACGAGGTGCCGCCCATGTCGAAGCAGAGCACGTCGCGCTCGCCGGCGAGCTCGGCGAGCAGCAGGGCCCCGCCGACGCCGCCGGCGGGCCCGGAGAGCACGGTCAGGGCGGCGTGCGCGGAGGCGCGGGCGATATCGGTGAGCCCGCCCGAGGACTGCATGATCTGCGGCTCGACGAGGCCCTGCTCGCGCGCGGTGGCGGCGAGTCGCCGCAGGTAACTCTCGAGCAGCGGCGAGAGCGCGGCGTCGAGCGCGGTCGTGGCGGTGCGCTCGTACTCGCGGAACGTGCCGACGAGCTCGCCGGACAGCGACACGGGCACGCCGGGCAACAGCTCTGCAAGCAGCTCGCCGAGCAGCCGCTCGTGGCGCGGGTCGGCGTAGGAGTGCAGCAGCGCCACGGCGACGGCTTCGGGCCGGGCGTCGGCGACGCGCTGGACGAGCGCCCGCGCGGCGTCGTGCTCGAGCGCTCGCTGTACGCCGTCGGGCGCGATCCGCTCGGGCGCGGCGAAGCGCAGCTCGGCGGGCACGAGCGGCGCGGGCGCGGCGTCGCACAGCCGGTACAGGTGCGGGCGCGCCTGGCGAGCGAGCTCGATCACGTCGGTGAAGCCGTCGGTGGCGATCAGCGCGGTGCGGGCGGTCTCACCCTCGAGCAGGGCGTTGGTCGTGACGGTCATGCCGTGCGCGAAGCGGCGCACGTCGGCGGCCTGCGCGCCCGCCCGCTCGAGCACGACCGCGACGGCTTGGAGCACGCCGACGGCCTGCTCGCCGGCCGTCGTGGGGACCTTGGCGGTGTGCACCGAGGAGCCGCCGTCGGCGTCGGCGCCGACGAGCACGGCATCGGTGAAGGTGCCGCCGACATCGACCCCGAGGAGCACGCCTCGGAGCCTATGCGACGTCTATGCGGCTGCGAGCTCCCGGTCCTCGGTGTCGGCGAGGTGCTGGTGGGAGGGGCAGTAGCCGTTGTGCGGCAGCGGCACGCGCTGGCAGGCGGCGCCCTTGCGGGTCGTGGCGCGGCACTGCGGCGGAGCGCCGCTGACGGCGGCGTAGCCCTCGAGCGGGTGCAGCGTGAGGTAGTCCTGGGCGAGCTGCACGTAGCGGCAGACGACCTGATGCACGTGCGACTGCGCGGACATGGGGAAGTAGTTGCGAATGTCCGCGAACAGCGCGCGTTCGGGCCGCGCGAAGTAATGGCGGTCGGTGGCCAGACGGGTCACGACAGCCTCGCAGGCGCTCAGCACGGCAGCATGGTTTGCGGCGGCGGGCTCGCCCGGCGGAGCAGGGAGGATCTGCGGGGCGAGCTCGCGGTAGATGGCACGGCTGAACTGGTACATGGCTACTCCTGGCCCTCCTTCTCGGTTGGAGCAAACCCGCCTATTCCCAAAGACTCCGAAGAGCTCTGTTCCTTCTACGTGCCTGAACACGTCTCCGATCGCAAAAGGACCGAGATAAAGAGGTAAAGGCGATTTTTTTATGTAGAGAGAGACGACTGCCCGCGCCGGACTGCGCAAGCCGGGCGCGCGGTCAGCCCCAGGTCTGCCACTCGACGGCGGGGGCGCCGGGCTCGCCGCGTTGGCCGCCGGCATCGTCGTCGCCATCGGTCTCGCCGCTCGCGCCGTGCACGACGACGTGGTGCAGGTCGAGCGCAGGGTCGAGCTGCGGGTAGTCGCTGCGCTGGTGCGCGCCGCGGCTCTCGCTGCGCGTCAGCGCGCACTGCGCGATCGCGCGCACGAGCGGGTGGGTGCTCTGCAGCAGGCGCGAGAGCCCGTCGGCGCTGCGCACGATGCCGGCGTCCTGCCACAGCGCGGCGCGCGTGTCGCGGTCGCCGCCGGGCGGCGCGGGCAGCGCGGCGAGCGCGTCGAGCTCGGCGGCGCTCGCGTTCGTGCTGCGGGCACCGGTCGGGACGGGCTCGGCGAGCGCGTGGGCGATGGCGCGGCGCGCGAACACGAAGCACTCGCTGAGCGAGTTGGATGCGAGCCGGTTGGCGCCGTGCAGGCCGGTGCACGAGGACTCGCCGACGGCGTAGAGCCCGGGCAGCGTCGAGTGCGCGTGCAGGTCGGCGACGATCCCTCCCATCGTGTAGTGGGCGGCGGGCGCCACCGGGATCAGCTCGCGCGTCGGGTCGAGGCCGGCTTCGCGCAGCGCGCCGACGACGTTGGGGAAGCGCGCGGGGTCGACGCCGCGCATGTCGAGGCCGACGGAGCGCTCGCCGGACTGCAGCAGGCGCGCCTGGATCGCGCGCGAAACCTCGTCGCGCGGCAACAGCTCGTCGACGAAGCGCTCGCCGGTGTGGTCGTGCAGCGTGGCGCCCTCGCCGCGGATGGCCTCGGTCACGAGAAAGCCCTCGCGACCCTTGACGCCGATCACGGCGGTCGGGTGGAACTGCAGCAGCTCGAGGTCGGCGAGCGCGGCGCCGGCGCGCTGCGCGAGCAGCAGCCCGACGCCCTGGGAGCCGGGCGGGTTGGTCGTGCGTGCCCACATCGCGGCGCAGCCGCCCGTGGCGATCACGACGGCGCGGGCGGCGAGGATCCGGCCGTCCTCGCAGATCAGCCCGGCGCAGCGCCCGCCGGAGCGCCACAGGGCGCGGGCGCGCGCGCCCTCGAGCACGGCGATGCGCGGCTCCTCGGCGGCGAGCGCCGAGAGCTGGCGCACGACGCGCCGTCCGGTGGCGCTGCCGCCGGCGTGCACGACGCGGCGCACGGAGTGACCGCCCTCGAGGCCGAGCGCCAGGCGGCCCTCGCTGTCGGCGTCGAAGCGCACGCCGAGTCCCTGCAGGTCGCGCACGCAGTCGGGCGCCTCGTTGGCGAGGATCTCGGCGGCCGAGCGGCGCACGAGCCGGCGCCCGGCGAGCTCGGTGTCGCGCAGGTGCAGCTCAGGGCTGTCGTCGGCGGCGAGCGCCGCGGCGAGGCCGCCCTGGGCCCAGTAGCTGGCCGTTCGCGCGAGCGGCGTGGCCGAGACGAGCGCGACCGAGGCGCCGTCGCGGGCGGCGCACAGCGCGGCGTACAGACCGGCGGCGCCCGCTCCGATCACTGCTACATCGATTTCGCGCGAGACGGTGCGCGTAACCGCCGGGGGGGACGCGGGCATCGCGGGGAACCGTATCTGTCGGGCGCGAGCGGCTAGCGCCCGGACTTCTGCTTGGCGCCCGGTTTGATCAGTTTTTCGATTCTCTTGCGCTCGGCGGGGGTCAGGCCACCGAGCCCGGGGATCGATTTGACGCCTTTCTTGGCGGTGACGGTCGGGGCGGTGCCGGGGCTGGCGATGCCGCCGGCGTTGCCCGGCTGCGCGGTCACCGTGGGCGTGCTCGCTCCCGTGCCCGGCGTCGTGGCCGTGCCCGGCGCGATCGTCGTCGGGACGCCCGGGGTGACGGTCGTCGGCGTGACGGGCGCGCTCGCGGCGGGCGCCGTCGTCACGGTGCTCGTCACGGGCGCCGAGCTCGAGCTCGAGCCGGAGCCGCCGGCGAGCTTGACGAGCGCGGCGGCGAGCACGCCGAGCGCGAGCACGGCGACGACGGCGATCGCGGCCACGGGCCCCTTCCAGTTGGGCGTCGCCGCCAGGCGGGTGCGCGCGGCGGCGCCGCAGCTCAGGCACCAGTCCTGGCGCGGATCGAGCGGCGCGCCGCACAGCGGGCAGGCTTCGATCACGGTCGGACGGGCCGGGACGATGCTCTGCGGCGCAGGCGCGGGGGCGCTCTCGGGGTGCTCGGCGGGCGCGGCGACCGTCACGAGCCGGGCGCCGGCGGGCGGATGATCTCGGTCGGCTGGTCGCCGCCGTCGGCGGGGATCGCGTCGAAGGCCTGCGTGGCGGGCTGCGGCGCGGCGTGGGGCGCGCCGGGAGCGCCCGGCGCCGGCACGGCGGCGTGCTGCTGCGTGGCCGGTCCGGTCCCTGCGGCGGAGCCTGCCGTCGGCGGCTGTGCGGGCTGCGTGACGGTCGGTGCCGGCTGTGCGGTGGGCGGTGAGCCTGCGAGCGGCGAGCCGGCGGGCGCCGGCGCGCTCGCTGCGGGCGTCTGCGCGACGCCTCCGGCCGGCGCTCCGGCGATCGGCAGGTCGCTGCGACGGCTCATCGACAGCCCGCAGCTGGGGCAGAAGCGGTCTTCGCCGCTGTGGATGGCGGCGCAGCGCGGACAGGCGGTGATGCCGGCCTCGCGCAGCACGGTCACGGGCTGGCGCTCGCCGAGGCTGTCTTCGAGCGCGCGCAGCTCGGCGTCGATGCGGCTCAGCGTGGCGAGCTTGGCGAGCACGAGCGAGTCGTTGCGCTGGCCGAAGCGATGCAGGCTGAAGACGAGCCCGCCGAGGTCGCGGTAGGCGAGCTCGCGTGCCTTGCGCAGGAAGCGCGCGCGGCGGCGCCGGCGTCCGCGCGAGCCGAAGCCGGTCTGCTGCTCGGCGGCGGGCGCCTGCGGCTCGGCTGCGGCTCGATCGCCGCTCGCGGGCGAGACCGGTGAGACCTCGGTGGCGGGCGCTGCCGAGCTCGCCGCCGCGGGCGGAGCCTCCGGGGCTCGAGCCGGATCGGGGCCCGGCGAAGGCGCCGCGGCGCCCGCGCCCGGCGGGCCTGACGCTCCTGGGCGCTCGTTCGGCTGCGCCGGGGCGGCGGAGGTCGTGGCGGATGTCTGGCTGTCCACGGCCATCCCATGCTACCCAGCGCGTCCGCGGGCTGTGCGCCATGCGTCGGCGACGCGCTGGGCCATGCTCACGGCGGACCAGCGTTCGGCGCTCGCCCGGCCGGGCACGCGCGGGTCTTCGTCGGCGAGCAGCGGCGCCAGCGCGGCGCGCCAGCGGGCGAGCTCGAACGGCGCGCAGAGGGTCCGGGGCACGCCGGCGAGCGCCTGCTCGTGGACGCCGACGGGGGTGGCGAGCACGGGCACGTCGCAGGCGAGCGCCTCGAGCACGGCGAGCCCGAAGCCCTCGCGCTCGGAGGGCACGAGCACGGCGTTTGCGGCGTTGACGAGCAGCGGCACGCGCGCGGGCTCGACGCCGCCGAGCGTGAGCAGCTCGGCGCCGGCGGCGGCGGCGAGCTCGACGGCGCGGTCGTAGCGCTTCTCGGGACGCGCCGGGTCGGCGGCGAACAGCGCGTAGCGGCCTTGCGCATCGAGGCCGAGCTCGGCGCGAGCCGCGGCGCGCGACAGCGCGCGAAAGCGCTCGAGCTCGACGCCGCACGGGAGCACCTCGGCTCGCCGTGCGGCGCGGGCGGGCAGCTCGTCGGCGAGCGCGGCGGAGACGACTGCGAGCAGATCGACGCTCGGCAAGGCGGCGAGCGTCAGCAGGCGCGTGCGCGGGTGGCGCAGGTCGGTGCCGTGCAGCGTCAACGCCCGCGCATGGGCGGGGACGGCGAGCGCGGGCCATGCGGTCAGGCCGAAGTGGGCGTGCACGACGTCGAAGCGCCGGCCGGCGCTGCCGGGGCCGCGGGGCCTCGCGCCGGTGCCTGCCGAGCTCGCGCCGGCGCGCCTGCGGCCGGAGAACCTGCGGCGCAGCTCGCGCGCGGCGCTCGCGAGCGCACGGGGCCCTGGCGGGAACTCGTACAGCTCGACGTCGAGCCCGTCGAGGCGGCGCAGCGCGGCGACCTGGTCGCGCACGAAGCTGCCCCGCTCGGGGTGCGCCTGATCGGGCCGCATGTTGGAGAGCACGAGCGCGCGCACGTGCCGACGGTAGCGGCGGCACGCGACGGCCTGGACGGGCGACGACGGCGTGCTTTGGAATGATGGCCTCGTGGGCAGCGACTTGCCGAGGCCAGCAGATCCGCGCGAGCGGCCGATCGGCGTGTTCGACTCGGGTGTGGGCGGGCTGACGGTCCTGCACGAGCTGCTCGTGCAGCTGCCGCACGAGGACTTCCTCTATCTGGGCGACACGGCGCGCTTTCCCTACGGCGAGCGCACGCCGGAGGAGCTGGCGCGCTTCTCGGCGGAGATCGCCGAGGAGCTCCTGCGCCGGCGCACGAAGCTGCTCGTGGTGGCGTGCAACTCGGCGACGGCGGCGGCGCTGCCGAGCCTGCGCAGGCGGATGCTCGAGACGACGCTCGGCGTGGACGTGCTGGGCGTCGTGCGCCCGGAGGCCTCGCAGGCGGTCGCGACGACGCGCACGGGGCGGATCGGGCTGCTGGCGACGCCGACGACGGTGGCCAGCGGCGCCTACGAGCAGGCGGTGGCGGCGATCGACCCGCACGTGACGCTGTACGCGGTGCCGTGCCCCGATCTGGCGGGGATCATCCAGGCGGGCGAGCAGTTCGACGAGCGCGCGGTGCAGATGGTGCGCGAAGCGTGCGCGCCGCTGCGCGAGGCGGACGTCGACACGGTGATCCTCGGTTGCACGCACTACCCGCTGATCCGCCCGATGCTGCAGCGCATGCTCGGGCCGCAGGTGACGCTGGTCAGCTCGGGGGCGGCGCTGGCGCGCCAGGTCGAGCACGCGCTGAGCACGCGCTCGCTCGGCAACCCGCGCAGCGGCGAGGGCGACTACGGCTTCCTCTGCACGGGCGACACGCAGGCGTTCCACGAACTGGGCACGCGCTTCTTGCAGATGCCGCTCGGCGAGGTCGAGCACGTGCAGCTGGCCGAGGTCGAGGCGGTGGCATGAGCGCACAACGACGAGGCGAGGAGACGGCGTGACGGCGGATACGAACGGCGAGGCGGCCCCACAGCGCAGCTATGGACGCGCGGCGGGCGAGCTGCGCCCGGTCGAGATCGAGCCGGGCTTCATGCGCACGGCGACCGGCTCGGCGCTGATCTCGGCGGGCGAGACGCGCGTGATCTGCACGGCCTCGGCCGAAGAGAGCGTGCCGCGCTGGATGAAGGGCCGCGGCACGGGCTGGGTGACCTCGGAGTACGGCATGCTGCCGGCCTCGACGGGCCAGCGCAAGCAGCGCGACGCCACGCGCGGGCGCCAGGACGGGCGCACGGTCGAGATCCAGCGCCTGATCGGGCGATCGCTGCGCGGCGTGGTCGACTTCAAGGCGCTCGGCGAACGCACGATCTACCTCGACTGCGACGTGCTGCAGGCCGACGGCGGCACGCGCTGCGCGTCGATCACGGGCGCATACGTGGCGCTGGCGCTGGCCTGCGCGAGCCTGCGCGAGCAGGGCCTGCTCGAGCGCTCGCCGCTGAGCGGCTCGGTGGCGGCGGTCTCGTGCGGGATGGTCGGCGGCGTCGCGCTGCTCGATCTCGACTACCCGGAGGACTCGACGGCGGAGGTCGATGCGAACGTCGTGATGACAGGAGACGGTGGCCTGATCGAGGTGCAGGCGACGGCGGAGCGCACGCCGCTCTCGCGCGCGCACCTGGACGAGCTGCTGGCGCTGGCTGCGGTGGGCATCGAACAGCTGCAGGCGGCTCAGCAGGGCGCGATCGCGCGCGCGGCGAACGGCGCAGGCGCCGCCTCGGGCTCGGGCTCGGGCGCCGGGGCGACGGCCAGTTGAAGCTGATCCTGGCGACGCACAACGAGCACAAGCGGCGCGAGCTGGCGCGGCTGCTGCCCGAGCCGGCGCATGGCGGCGAGGATTGGCAGCTGGACGTGCTGCCGGCGGAGGTGGAGCTGCCGCCGGAGGACGGCGAGACGTTTGCGGAGAACGCGCTCGGCAAGGCACGCGCGGCGGCAGCGGCGACGGGGCGGGCGAGCATCGCCGACGACTCGGGCATCGCAGCGGCGGCGCTCGGTGGCGCGCCGGGCGTGCGCTCGGCGCGCTACGCGGGCGAACACGCCTCAGACGGGGAGAACCTGGCGAAGCTCTTGCGCGAGGCGCCGGCGGGCAGCGGGCTGGAATACGTCTGCGCGATCGCCTACGTGGACCCGGCGGGCGGCGAGGAGCGGCTGTTCCACGGGCGCTGCGCGGGCAAGCTCGCGGCCGAGCCGCGCGGCGAGCGCGGCTTTGGCTATGACCCGGCGTTCGTACCCGACGAGGGTCCGGAGGGTTTGACGATGGCGGAGCTGAGTGACGAGCAGAAGGACGCGATCAGCCACCGCGGGCGCGCCGCGCGGGCGCTGTTTCGGTGGCTCGGCGAGCGCACTGCGTCGGGTTGAAGGACCGGCGGAGTCCTCTAGAGCAGGTTGATGGCGGCTGCGATCGCGACGGCCAGGCCGAGCGCGGCATAGCCGTTGTAGCCGCCGAGCAGGAGCAGGCACCCCGTGAGCAGCGCGACGAGCACGGTCGCGAGCCAGGCGATTCGGGTGACGCTCATCGGGGCATTGTGGCGGATGGCCCGGTGTACGGGCGCAAAGACGACGCTCTCCGGCGCGATCGCGGTGCTGGGGGCAGGTTGCGCCGTGTCCGCGCATGGTGTTAGCGTCGATTGACCGGTTTCACGAACGAGGAGGAACCCAAGTGACGAAGGCCGAGCTGGTCGACCAGGTGGCGGATCGCGCCGATCTGACCAAGCAGGATGCCGGGCGCGCGGTGGACGCGGTGCTGGCGACCGTCGAGGACGCGCTGCGCCGCGGCAGCGAAGTCACGGTGGCGGGATTCGGCAAGTTCCACGTGAGTGATCGCGGCGCGCGGATGGGCGTGAACCCGCGCACGGGCGAGCGCATCCAGATCGCCGCGAGCCGCGTGCCGCGCTTCACGGCGGGCAGCGGCCTGAAGAGCGCGGTGAAGGGCCGCTGAGCCTGGCGCAGCCGTTCGCGCAGGCACTGGCCGCTCGGGTCGCCGAGCGCGAGTCGCAGATCGTGCTCGGGCTCGACCCGGAGCCGGGCGCGTTGTGGCCGGGGGCCGAGCTCGCCGGCAGCGCGGACGGCGCTCCGGCAGACCGCGCGGCGGCGGCCGTTCTGCATCACTGCCGCGAGGTGATCGACGCGACGGCCGAGGCGTGCGTCGCGGTGAAGCTGCAACTGGCGCGCTTCGAGCTGCTCGGCGCGCCCGGTTGGGCGGCGCTCGAACAGGTCGCTGCACACGCGCGCCTGCGTGGCCTGATGGTGATCGCGGACGGCAAGCGCGGCGACATCGACGTCAGCGCGCAGGCCTATGCGAGCGCGCTGTTCGGAGGTTGCGAGACACCGTTCGGGCGGCTGCCGGGGTTGGGCGCGGAGATGGCGACGGTCAATCCGCTGATGGGCGTCGACGCGATTGCACCGTTCGTCGCGACGGCGCGCGCGGCAGGGGCCGGCGTGCTCGTGCTGGTGCGCACCTCCAATCCGGGCGCGGCGGACGTCGAGGACCTGGCGGTGGCGGGCGGCGGCGCCGTGTGGGAGCGGATCGCGGAGATCGTCGCGCGGCTCGGCGAGGACACCCCCGGCGAGCCGGGCCTGGGCGACGTCGGCGCGGTGGTCGGCGCGACCGAGCCGGCGCATCTGGCGCGAGCACGCGAGCTGATGCCCCGCAGCGTCTTCCTGCTTCCGGGCGTGGGCGCACAGGGCGGACGCGTCGAGGATCTCGCGCCGGCGTTCGCGCCGGGGCGCGCGGCCGGGCTGATCACGGCGTCGCGTAGCATCGTCAACGCTCATCGGGCTCCCGAGAACAGCGCTGGGGACGTGGGGGCGGCGGCGGCTGCGCGCGCGGAGGCGGAGTACCTGCGCGAGCAGGCTTGGGCGCTGTCGGTCCCACCCGCCTGAGCGGCTAGGGCTGCGACGGGCGTCCGCTAGCCTGTGGTGGGTTCTGCTGCAGGACTGCGGCGGGACCGGTCGGAGGTCGAAGGGAGCACACGATGATCATCACGGTCACGCTCAACGCCGCGATTGACAAGTCGCTCTCGGTACCGAACTTCCGGCTCGGTAGGCGTCACCGCACGGTCGAGCAGCGCACGATGGCGGGCGG
>DATINR010000036.1:0-14630 GCA_035473995.1 Solirubrobacteraceae bacterium | reverse complement strand
CGCTTCCGCGCCGCTGCGAGAGTCGCCCGAGAGATCCGGCACCTTGACCTGCGCCGGGCCGCTCGAGACGAGCACCGTCACCGGACTGCCCACCTGAAGCTCCGTGCCCGCCGGCGGTTCCGTGCCGATCACCTTCCCCTTGGCCACCTTCGAGCTCGGCTCGTCCTGGCGGGTCGGCTTGAAGCCCGCCGCGCGCAGGCGCGCCATCGCCTGCGTGGCCGTCAGCCCTTCGACGCTCTGAAGCGCCGCGCTGCCAGGGCCGCTCGAGACGACGATCCTCACGCGCGATCCCTTTTCCACCCGGCTGCCGGCGACCGGCGACTGGCTGATCACGCGACCGTCCGCGACCGTCGCGCTGGAGGCCAGCGACGGCGACACGCCGAGGCCCTGCGTGCGCAGACGCGCCGAGGCCGCCTGTTCGGTTTCGCCCGTCACGTTGGGCACGTTCACGTGTGCAGCCGACGAGGACAGCAGCAGCACTGCCGCCACGATCCCGCCGACCACGAGCGCCGCGAGCAGGCCCCAGAGCACCCTGCTGATGCCCGCGCCCTCGCCCTGCTCGCCGCCGTTCTCCTCGTAGGCCTCCTCCGCGAGCAGCATCGATCCTGTCGGGTGGGCGCCGTCGTGCGCGTGATGCCGGGTCGGCGGCATCACCGGCGGACCCATCGGTGCCGCCGCCGTGACCGCCGTCGCAGCCGTCGACCAATTGCTCCCCTCGCGCACCGCGCCTGCCGCGAGCGCCGCCGCCGAGCCCGCCGCCGTCGGCAGCGCCTGGCGCTCGCGCTGCAGCGCCGCGATGAACTCGTCCGCGTCCGCATAGCGCTGCGCCGGGTCCTTCGCCAGCGCGCGCAGCACGATCGCATCCAGCGCCGGCGGGATCGTCGGGTTGACCTCGCTCGGCGGGCGCGGCTGGGCCGAGACCTGCTGGTAGGCGATCGCCACCGCTGTCTCGCCGTCGAACGGCACCTGTCCCGTCAGCAGCTCGTACAGGATCACCCCGACCGAGTAGAGATCCGAGGCGCCCGTCACCGGGTGCCCCTGCGCCTGCTCCGGCGAGAGGTACTGCGCCGTGCCCATGATCGAGCCCGTCAGCGTCATGTCCGAGGCGCCCGCGCGCGCGATGCCGAAGTCCGTCACGCGCGCGCGGCCCTCTTCGTCGAGGATCACGTTGTGCGGCTTCAGATCTCGGTGCACCACGCCGCGCCTGTGCGCGTAGCGCGCGCCGCGCAGGATCTGCACGACGATGTCGATCGCCAGCGCCGGGTCCAGCGCCCCCTGCTCGCGCACGATCGTCTTCAGCGAGCGGCCCGGCACGTACTCCATCGCGATGTAGTACGTCCCTTCCCACTCCCCGCGGTCGAAGATGCCGACGATGTTCTGGTGCGAGAGCGCCGCCGCGCTCGAGGCCTCGCGACGGAAGCGCTCGACGAACTCCTGGTCCTCCGCGAAGTGGTGGTGCAAGAGCTTCACCGCCACCTGCCTGCCCAGCAGCTGGTCCTCGGCCAGGTACACATCCGCCATCCCGCCCGATCCGACGCGCGAGATCACCTTGTAGCGCCCGTCGATGATCGTGTTCGGCTCAACCATTTGGCGCCCCCCCGGACGTCATCTCGCTCGCTCGCCGCTCAATCATGCAGCAGCCTTTCCATGACCTCTCGCGCGATCGGCGCCGCGAACGCAGCGCCCTGTCCCGGTACGCCCTTCAGCGTCACCGCGATCGCCACCTTCGGGTTCGACGCCGGCGCGAACGCGATGAACCAGACGTTGTTGATCGCCGTGCCGATCTGCGTCTCCGCCGTACCCGTCTTGCCGGCCACCTGCACGCCTGGGATCTGCGCCGGCGTGCCCGTGCCTTCGTTGACCACCGCTTCCATCATCTGCCTGACCGCGTCCGCCGTCGAGGGCTTCATCACGACCGACTGCACGTGCGGCGAGATGCGCTCCACCGTGCGTCCGTCCGGATCGACGATCCGCGACGTCATGTGCGGGCGCATCAGGCGCCCGCGGTTGGCCACCGTCGCCGCCACCTCCGCCATCTGCAGCGGCGTGACCCCGAGTTTGTCCTGGCCGATGCCCATGCGCCCGACGTCGACCTGCGAGCTCGTCGGCGCCACGATCCGCCCGCGGCTGTACTCGCCGCTCGAGGACATCTCCGTCGCCGGGTAGTCCAGCTGCGGCTTGGAGTCGAAGCCGAAGCGGCGCATGTACTCGGCCATCGTGCGCTTGTCCACGCGTTCGGCCACCTGCGCCCACACCGTGTTGACCGATTTCGCCAGCGCCTGCGTCAGCGTGATCTGGCCGAAGCTCTCGTTTTCGTCGTTCTGCAACGGCACGCCCGAGATGCGCACGTCGTTGCGCCCGTCCACCGTCGATCCGTCCGTGAACTTCCCCGAGTCGATCGCCGCCGTCGCCGTGACCACCTTGAACGTCGAGCCCGGCGCGTAGCCGAACTGCGTCGCGCGGTCCACCAGCGGCTTGCCCGACGCCGTCTTCGCCAGCCGTTCGTAGTTGCGCGTCGAGCGCAGCACGTTCGGGTTGTAGCCCGGCGAGGAGGCCATCACCTTGACCGCGCCGCTGCGCGGTTCCAGTGCGACGACCGCGCCTTCGCGCCCTTCCAGAGCCGAGTTCGCCACCTGCTGCGCGCCCGGGTCGAGCGTCGTGTACACGTCGTTGCCCTGTTTGCGCTTGCCCTGCAGCTGGTCGAGGATCGACTGCAGGTTCGTGCCCGATTGACCGCTCAGCTCCGCGTTGCGGTAGCTCTCCAGCCCCGTGCGCCCGAGGTCGATGTAGTAGTAGCCGATCGCGTGCGCGAACTCTTCGCCCGTCGGATACGTACGCGTGTAGATCGCTTCCGACTGGCGGCTCGCCTTCGAGCGCACGCTGCGCGCCAGCACCTTCCCGTTCGACGCCAGGATCTCGCCGCGGTCGATCCGCTGCTGCTCGAGCAGCGAGCGCGCGTTCAGCGGGTTGTCGCGCAGCGAGCCCGCTTCGAAGATCGTCCAGCGCGAGGTGAACGCGAGCAGCAGCGCGAACATCAAGATCACGAGCCCGAACAGGCGGACGATCGGCTGGTTCATCGCGCGGGCCTCGCGCTGGCGTCGACGCAACCACGGCCACCGCTCATTCCAGCTGCCCGAGTTCCAGGCTGCGGACCAGCGAAGCCGCGTTCGCTTCCGAGCGCAGCGAGTGGTCGAGCAGCTTCTGCCTTCGCTGCGGCGCGAGCGTCGACGCGCTCACCCCCGAGACGTAGTCGCTGCTGTACAGCGCCACGTCCCCCGGCAGCCGGTAGGGCACGCCGCGGAACACCGTCACCAGACCCCGGTCGTTCGTGCCGATGAAGTACACCGACTGGAGCGCGATGTAGGCGCCCGCCCCGATCAGCGCCAGCACCGCCAGCACGATCACCGCCGCGCCCGTGCGACGCAGGCCGCGGCGCTTGCGCTTGGCGTCAGCGCCGCCGCGCGACGGGGCGCGCGGGCGGCGAGGGATCACCGGGGGCTCCTGCGCCGGCTCAGCCGCCGGCGCGATCGCCGCCGCCGGACCCGCAGCAGGAGCAGCAGCAGCGCCGGCGACGGTACCGGCCACGGCGGCCGATGCGGCCGGCGGCACCGGTGCCGGGCCCGGCGGGCTCTCGACGATGCTCGATTCTTCGGTCAGCGGCGCCGCGCCCGCGTCGAGCTCCTCCAGTCGCAGCAGCACGACCGTGATGTTGTCGCGCCCGCCCGCCTCGTTGGCCGCTGCGATCAGCGCCTCTCCCGCCTCGCGCAGGCTCTCGTGCGCGAGCAGCAGCTCGGCCAGGCGATCCTCCGTCAGCATCGTCGTCAAGCCGTCGCTGCACAGCAGGTAGACGTCTCCGCCGCGCGCCGAGTAGGAGCGTGTATCGACCTCGACCGCTCCCTCCGGGCCGAGCGCGCGCGTGATCACCGAGCGCTGCGGATGCTCGAGCGCTTCCTCCGGCGTCAGGCGCCCCTGTCGCAGCAACTCGTCCACGAGCGAGTGGTCTTCGGTGAGCCGCTCCAGCACGCCGTCGCGCAGGCGGTAGGCACGGCTGTCGCCCACGTGCGCGATCGAGATCTCGCGCTCGCCCACATAGACCGCCGTCAGCGTCGTGCCCATCCCCGCCTGCTCCGCGTTGCTGTGCGAGAGCTCGTGGATGTGCGCGTTGGCTCGCTGCGTCAGCTCCGCCAGCGCCGTCTCCGGCGCAGCCGCATCCTGCAGCCCGTTCTGGAAGGACTCGATCGCGATCCGCGAGGCGACCTCGCCCGCCTGCGCGCCGCCCATCCCGTCCGCGACCACGAACAGCGGCGCGCGTGCGAGGTGCGAGTCCTCGTTGGCGCGGCGCTGGCGGCCCGTGTCCGTCCCCGCGTACTGCTCCGCCACGCGCAGCAAGTCAGCCGACCTCGAACGTGAATTCGCTGTCGCCGATGCGCACGCGATCGCCCGGGTGAAGCGGTCGCGGCGTCTGCAGCACCTCCTCGTTGAGGTACGTGCCGTTGGTCGAGCCCAGGTCCTCGACCACCACCGAGTTGCCCTGCTCGAAGATGCGTGCGTGGCGCGAGGACGCGAACGGGTCCTCCAGGCGAATCTCCGCACGGTCGCCGCGCCCGAGCACGAGGTCGCCGTCGATGTCGTAGATCATTCCTGGCTCGTGCCCCGGGGCGCGCTCGACGACGAGCTGCGGCGAGCTGTGCGCGACGTCCGCGCTGCCCACGGACGTCGCCGAGTACAGGCCTGTCGCATCCGCAGGGATCGGCGGCGCCGTGTCCCCCCGCTGCGCGATCGCCACAGCGTCGCCGCGTCGCAGGTCGCGTCGCGCGCTGCGCGCCACCCACAGCACGAACAGATAGAGCACGGCGAGGAAGCCGAACTTCAGGGCAACCGATACCGGTGCGAGCGTCGTCATCCGGCCGCTGCCGTCATCCAAGCTCGAACACGATCTCGGTCGAGCCGAGCTCGACGCGGTCGCCCGCCTGCAGCGGCTCGACGCCACGAAGCGCGCGACCGTTCAGGCGCACACCGTTCGTCGAGCCCAGGTCCGCCACCGTCCAGCCGTCCGCGTCCGGTCGTATCTCGGCGTGCCTGCGCGAGATCCCGGCGTCCTCGAGCACGACGTCGCAGTCGCGGCTGCGACCGATCGTCGCGCCCCGCGCCGGCAGCGGCAGCCTGCGCCCGCCCACCGCCAGCAGGGCACGCGCCGGGCGCCGGGCCTGCGCTTCCTCGACCGGTCCGCGCACACGTGCTGAGCTGCTGTAGATCATCGTCTCGCCGTGCTTCGCCGCCGGCTCGGGCTCGGCCGCCCCCGCGCGCTCGGGCTGCTCACTTTGACCGCCCGGGCGGACCAACTGCGCCTGGATCCCGAATTCGCCGAGCGCCAGGCGCTCGTCCGTGTGGAACTCGATCACCGGGCTCGCCGCCAGGATCAGCTGCTCGCGGCGTGCATGCTCGAGCAGGTAGCCGCACAGCTCGTCGATCACCTCGTGCTCGAAGCCCTCGTAGCGGGCGCGGTCCTCGGGCGACAGCCACACCGCGTATTCGTGTGGCGCATACACGCGCGAGACCGACATCGTGCGGTTCTCGTCCATCTCGCGCGCGAGCTTGCGTGCCAGTTCCATCGGCCGCACCTCCGAGCGGAACAGGCGTCCGAAGGTGCCCTCGACGAGGTTGGCGATCGTTGTCTCGACGCTCTTGAGGACGTTCATCGCTGGACGGGTGCTTTCATCGCTGGACGGCCCGGCACTCCGAGCGTAATCGAGCAACCGGAGATCGGGGCGCATGGCCCGCGAAGGGCCTGTCGGAGCCGTGGGGCCATGCTACGTCAGACCGGGCCGCGCAGAGCGCGGGACGCCACAGCCAGAGCCGCGCCGAGCACGGCACCGACGATCGCGCCACGGGGCGCAGCATGCGCCGACTGCGCCGCCAGGCCGGCGTCGAGTGCCGGCGCAGCGGCCGCCAGCGCGCCGGCCCAAGCAACCGCCGCCACCACGTCGAGTGCCGCGTTGCGCCCGCGCACGAGCAGCGGCAAGAGCACCGCCCCGCCCGCCCACAGAGTCGCGCCCAACAGCAACCCCGTACTGAGCAGGGGGCCGATCACGTGCACCGCCGTGCTGCTCAGCGATCCCTCCCAGACCGTCCGCGCCGGTGTATCCGCAGCCGGGCCGAGCCACAGGTGGCGCGCCAGCAGCGGCTCTGCGAGCGCAAGCCACCAGTACCCGAGCGCCCCCAGCGCCGCGCGCATACGCCAGCGAGGCGCCTGTCCCGCGATCGCCGGAAACGCGCCCGCGAGGCCGATCACGCCGAGCATCGGCGCCAGCGCGCAGGCCAGCCAGCCGCCCGTTCCTGCGCGATCGCGGCGGCCGATCGGCAGCAGCGCGACCGGCAAGAAAGCGGCCAGCGCAAGCAACCCGGCGCCCGGTCGTCCGGTCGCCGCCTGCCACACCGCCAGCGCCACCGCCGCTACGAGCCAAACCACGCGAGGCAGCCCGCGGCGCGGGGTCCGCTGCGCCGGCTCGCCGCCCGCCTGCGCGATCGCGCGCAGCTCCTGCAGGTGCGCATCGCGCTCGTCCGACTCAGTGGGCCGCCGAGCGATCGGCGCCGGGCCGATGCTGTCGAGCTTTCTCGTCCGTCCGTAGTTGAACGTCTGCTCGTGCCTGGCGCCGGCGAGCTCCGTCGGCTCATCCTCGTGGCGCGCGTCGAGCGCGCTCGCTCGTGCCGCACCGCGGCGTCCTCGCCCGCCGGCCGGCAGCGCCGGCCCATCCTCGAGCGCCTGCTCGAGCGCCTCGCGCAGCTGACCCAGCGAGCCGCGAGCGACCGGCGAGCGCGCCAGCGCTCTGTCGATCGTGCGCGCCAGCTCGTGCGGCACGTTGCGGCGTACGCGCGCCAACGGGCGCAGCGGGCGCCCGATCCGCCGGACCGTCTCCGCCGGGGTCGCGCCGCGCACCGGGTTCACGCCGCTCAGCGCCTCGTACAGAACGAGCGCCAGCGAGTACAGGTCGGCCGCCTCCGAGGCATCGCGCCCCTCGCTCTGCTCGGGCGCCATGTAGGCGAGCGTGCCCAGCACGTCGCCCGTGCGCGTCAGCGCATCCGAGCCGCTCAGCGTGGCGCCGCCGAAGTCCGTCAGCTTCGCCACCCCGCCGAACGCCTCCGAGATCGGCGCCGGCACGTCGGCGCCGTGCGGGACGAGCACGTTCTGCGGCTTGACGTCGCGGTGGATCACGCCGCGCTCGTGCGCGTGCTCGAGCGCGCTGCACAGGGCCACGCCGATCTGCAGCACCTGCGAGTCGGCCAGCTCGTCCTCGGCGATCAGCTGCGCCAGCGTGTCGCCGTCGACGAGCTCCGAGATCAGGTAGAAGGCATCCTCCGCCGGGCACGCTTCGTACAGCGCGACGATCGCCGGGTGTGACAGACGCGCGCTCGCCAGCGCCTCGCGCGTGGCGCGCTCGCCGTCCTCGCCCGGCGCCAGCGGGATGCACTTGATCGCGACCTCGCGGCGGAGCACCTCGTCGTGCGCTCGCCAGACCACGCCGAAGCCGCCCGCGCCGAGCCGCTCGCTCAGCCGGTAGCGGCCGAGCACGAGCGCATCCGCGCGCGGCTCGTCCCATGCATCGCGGGCGCGCGGGCGTCGAGGATGGGCGAGGGTCGGCGACTCCACCGGCTCCTGCGTTCGCCGCCCGGAGCTCCGCTCCCTGCTCGCGACCGCAGGAGAAGGTACGTTGAGGGAGAAGTTGCAGGATGGCCCCAGAGAGGGCCGGCGGTCATACTGGCCGTTTCGTAATCCCTGCAAGGAGCAGCTTTTGTCGTTCTTCGACGACGACGAGGAGACAGCGCAGCGGTCCGCCGGCCGTGCGCCACGCGCGCCACAGCGCCCGAGCCCGCGCCGCCCCGAGCGCGCTGCGGGCGCGCTGCCGCTCGATCAGCACACGCTGATGGTCCGCCGGCGGATCGCCGCCGGCGTCGGCGTCGTGCTGCTGATCATCATCATCCTCGTCATCAACGGCTGCCTCAAAGGGCAGAAGACCGACGCGCTGAAGAGCTACAACCACGAAGTCAGCCTGCTCGCGCAGGAATTCGACGAACACGTCTCGCGCCCGCTCTTCTCAGCCCTGTCAGGGGCCGGCGGCAAGTCGGCGCTCAACGTCGAGGTGCAGGTCGACCAGCTTCGCGTGCAGGCGCAGGACCTCGCCACGCGCGTGAAGAAGCTGAGCGCCCCCGGCGGCCTGGCCGACGCGCAGCGCGACCTGCTGCTCGCCTTCGACCTGCGCACCGAAGCCGTCACCAAGATCGCCGCGCTGACGCCGACCGCGCTGGGCGGGCAGGGCAAGCAGGCGATCGCGCAGATCGCCGGCGACATGGAGATCTTCCTCGCCTCCGACGTGCTCTACTCCCAGCGCGTCGCGCCGCTGATCCAGCAGGAGCTGAAGGAAGGCGGCGTCGAAGGGCTCACCACCGCCCCCTCGCGCTCGCTGCCCAACATCGGCTGGCTCGAACCGACGACCGTCGAAAGCCGCATCACAGGCAAGTCGGCCGGCGGCACTCAGGAAGCAGAAGCCACCTCCGGCACGCACGGCAGCTCGCTCACCGGCGTCAGCGTCGGCGCCAACACGCTCGCGAGCGAACCGACGCTCAACCACGTCAGCGGCGGCAGCAACCCGACGTTCACCGTCAACGTCGAAAACGGCGGAGAAAGCGCCGAGACGAACGTCAAGGTCAACGTCACCGTGACCGCCGGCGGCAAGCAGTTCAAGGCCTCTCACGCGATCGAAAAGGTCGAACCCGGCAAGACCGTCAGCGTCGACATCCCCGTCAACGGCGTCCCGCTCGGCGAGGCCGCCAAGGTCGAAACCGAAGTCGAAAAAGTCCCCGGCGAGACCAACACCGAAAACAACAAGGGCACCTTCCTCGCCGTCTTCGCCAAATAGCGCTCGGTGGCCGGGCCCTCGACCACGGAGCGGCCCCGGCGCAAGAACAGCCGGCCCGGATGGCCGGCCCGGTAACTGCCGTGGCGGCCGGAGCGTTCACTAGTTGAAGCGAGGAGCGGAGGCCGGCTCGGCCAGAAGGCTGGATGCCGCTTACACCGCCCAGGCCAGCAGCTAACTTGTGCCAATGCCCCCAGCCGTCCTAGCCACGCTAACCGACACCAAGGGCATCATCGCCCTGGCCGCCGCGGCGGTGGCCGTCATCGCCCTGCTCTGCTGCCTGGCCCTGATGCTCAGCCTGCGCCGCCTGCGCCGCGCGCAGCGACTCGTGCTCGGCGAGCAGGGCCCGGAGGACGTCGTGGCCCACGCGGCGCGGCTGCACGAGGCGTTCGAGGCGCTGCGCGCGTACGTCGACGACGTGGCCGTACGGCTCGACGCGCGACTTGGAGGCGTGGAGAGCACGCTGCGCCGGACGATCGCGCACCGCTCGCTGGTTCGCTACGACGCCTACAACGAGCTGTCCGGGCACCAGTCGGTCTCGATCGCGCTGCTGGACGACGAACGCTCGGGAGTCGTGCTCACCTCGATCCACCATCGCGACCAAGCGCGCGTGTACGCCAAGCAGGTCACGGGCGGCCAGGGCGAACTCGAGCTCTCGCCGGAGGAGGCCGAAGCTGTGCGTGTCGCGCTCGACGGCGGCTCGGATGGGGCGCCGGGCGATGAGCGCCCCGCCTGAGCCACGCTCCGGGCGCGCCCGCGTCGGCTACCTCGGGCCCGAGGGCACGTTCAGCGAGGAGGCGCTGCTGGCGAGCGCCGCGCCGGACATGATCGAGCCGGTCGGGCTGCCCACCATCTACGACACCGTCGCCGCGCTGCGCCGCGGCGAGGTCGACTGGGCGCTCGTGCCGATCGAGAACTCGCTCGAGGGCTCGATTAACGTCACGCTCGACCTGCTCGCCGGCGAGGCCCGCGACGTCACGATCGTCGGCGAGGTGCTGCTGCGCGTGAGCCATTCGCTGATCGCCGCCGGGCCGATCGAGCTGGCCCAGATCGACACCGTGCTCACCCACCCGCAGGTGCCCGGTCAGTGCACGAGGTTCCTGCACGAGGAGCTCGGGCACGCGCAGGTGCTGCCCGCCAGCTCGACCGCCGAGGCCGTGCGCACCATGGTCGCCGAGCAGCGTCCCGGGATGGCGGCGCTGGGCACGGCGCTTGCGGCGCGGGTCTACGGCGCCACGATCATCCGCGAAGGCGTCGAGGACCGCGGCGACAACGAAACGCGCTTTGCCTGGCTCGCGCGCGGTAGCGGCGAGCAGGCCGCGCTGCCGCCGCTGCGGGCCGGCGAGGTGGGGCGCGCCAAGTGGAAGACCTCACTCGTCTTCTGGGGGCTCGGCGCCAAACGCTCCGGCTGGCTGCTGCGCTGCCTGAGCACGTTCGCGCGCAAGGACATCAACCTGACCAAGATCGAGTCGCGCCCGCGGCGCGAGCAGCTCGGCGACTACATGTTCTTCGTCGACCTCGAGGGACGCATCGCCGACAAGCACGTCGCGCAGGCGATCGAAGGGCTGTCAGAGCTCTGCGAAGTCGTTCACGTGCTCGGCTCCTACCCCGCCGCCGCGCGTCCGCAGCGAAGCTCCGGCTGAGCGCGATCCCGCTCCGGCGCGGCTATTGCGGCCACAGACGAGCGAAGCCCCGCTAGACTGCCGGGCTGACCATGGAGTGCACTGCCCCACCAGAGCCGGTGGGGTCCGTGTCGCCTTCCGAGCACCAGCGGCACGGACCTGGGACATCGCCGCCCACTGCGGCGATGGGTGGTCGGGTGCTCGTTCTGAACGCCACGTTTGAGCCGATCAACGTGTGCACGGTGCGCCGCGCCGTCGTGCTGCTGCTGAAGGAGAAGGCCGAGCTGCTCGAGCGCGGCATGTGGGAGCTGCACTCCGAGAGCTCGACGCTTGCGCGACCCGTCGTGATCCGACTGGTCAGCTACGTCAACGTGCCGCGCGACGCGCACCGGCGCAAGATCACCCGCCGCGCCGTGTTCGCCCGCGACAGCTGGACCTGCCAGTACTGCGGCTCGCGCTCCAACCTCACCGTCGATCACGTGATCCCGCGCTCCAAGGGCGGCTCCTCCAACTGGGAGAACATCGTCGCCTCCTGCGCCCCATGCAACCGGCGCAAGGGCGACCGCCTGCCGCGCCAGGCCGGCATGCACCCGCGCCACGCCCCGCGCACGCCCCGCGCCGAGATCTTCATCCACGTCGCCAGCCCCACGATCCCCGCCGCGTGGTTGCAGTACCTACCGCAGGCTGCCTGAGCTCGGCTGCTTAAGCACGAGAGGCGCCTCGACGGGCGCCTCTCGCTCAATGCTCTGACTGGAAAACCGAGACGGACGGTGCTTCAGCCGGAGGGACCAGGACCGGCAGTCGTCTCGGGGTGTCCCGGGTTGGTTTCCGCTAAGCGGACCAGCCTTTCCGACCTAGCGGCCGGTCACCTCCAGGGTCCCGCAAGAACTGTCAGACGTACGGACCACCTCCTTTCTCTGGTCCGCTCAGATTAGCGAACAGACGTGACGTGCGGGAGGGGGTTTTGAGCGGTCTGGGCTAGCGGCGGGAGGAGCAAGCGATCCAAGGACGCAGGAGCGTGGCGTACTGCGTACGCGAGCGAACGAGGACGCAGGAGCGCGCCGCTCCTCTCGCCGCTAGTGGACGATGACGCCGAACTCCTGCGTATAAAGGGCGCCTTCGACGCCTTCGGCGAGCTCCTGCGGAACCGCCGGCTGCACGTCGATGCCGGTGTCGCGGTACCTGGCTTCGAGGATGTTCGCGAGGTGCTCGGGCGAGGCGATCCACGCCTTGACGATCGCTTCGGGCGTCGAAAGCGAGAGCGTGCCCCAGGCCAGGTTCTCGCCGACGACGTAGCCGACTTCGGAGCTGGGGAAGTAGCCGGCCTCGCGGACCCGGTCGACCGGCGTCACGCCCGACGGCGAGACGTGGTCGAAGTAGTTGACCGCGAGCATTTCCTTGCCGTGGCTTTCGGCGGCGGCTTCGAGCCGGCTGTCGCTCTGCAGCGGGTCCTCGCCGTGCTGTGCGCGCTCGGTGTTGATCAGGCACAGGACGGCGGCGCGCACGAGTGGAAGGTTCGCCGGGGTCGGCGTGAGAGCGGTGTTCTGGCAGGGGGTCGCGAGCACCTGGGCGATCGACGCCGCCTGCAGCGCCGCGGCCCGGCTCGAGCTGGTCGTCCTGTCGGCGCCCGAGACCGAGCGCAGCCTACGCAAGCGCAGCTCGTGGCTGCTCACGCGCTTATCGCTCGAGCGGCAGTGCGTCTTTCGCCCAGCGCGGGCGGCGGCGCGCGAGCAGCGCCTGGCGTGCGAGCCACGGTTGTGCACCTTCTCGGCGGCGCTCGAGGCGGCGCTCGCCACCGGCCCGGCGTAGCGCGCGGGCGCGCCCTGAGCGGCCTCAGCGGCTGCTGTCGGCACCGTGCAGAGGAGCATCGCGGTGGCAGCCGCCAGGGCCGTTCGCATACGAGTCACCCTGAGGCTGTCGGCCCGCCACGCGCCCGCACTGAGGCTTCAACGGAGAATCTGGACGGTTTGAGAGAGTCGACTCAGGCCGGTTCGGGCGAATCGGCGTCTGTCGGCGCCGCGCCGTTCGCTGCCTCCGGCGCGTCCGCCGGCAGCTCGCCGACGACGTCCTCGCCGGCGTCCACCACGAGCGCGACCGCGCTCACGAGGTCCTCGTCCTTGAGGTTCATCACGCGCACGCCCGTCGCCGATCGGCCCTGCTGGGAGATACCTCCAGCCGCCGTGCGCTGGACCATGCCGCCGACGCTGATGAACACGAGCTCCTGGTGCTCGCGCACGACCAGCGCGCCCGCGAGGCCGCCCTTGCGCTCGGTCAACCCGATCGTCTTGACGCCTTTGGCGCCGCGGTTGGTCTTGCGGTACTGGGCGATCTGTGTGCGCTTGCCGTAGCCGTTTTCGGTCACCACGAGCAGGTCCATGTCGTCGCGCGCGACGTCCATCGCGATCACCTCGCCGCTCTTGCCGACGTTCATGCCGCGCACGCCGGTCGTGTCGCGGCCCATCGAGCGCGCGTCGGACTCGGCGAAGCGCACCGTCAGCCCGGCCTTGGAGACCATGATGATCTCGTCGTTCGGGTCGACCGCGCGCACGGCCAGCAGCTCGTCGTCGTCGCGGATCTTGATCGCGATGATCCCGTCCGCTTTGATCGGCGTGTTGTAGGAGAGGAACTCGGTCTTCTTGACCGTGCCCGAGCGTGTCGCGAACACGAGGTACTTGGTCTCGGTGAAGTCGCGCGTGGAGACGACCGCCTGGATCCGCTCGCCTTCGCTCAGGGGCAGGATGTTGACCAGCGCCCGGCCCTTGGCCGTGCGCGAGGCCTCCGGCAGCTCGTAGACCTTCGAGCGGTAGACCTTGCCGCGGTTGGAGAAGAACAGCAGGTAGTCGTGCGAGGAGCACACGAACAGGTGCTCGATGTAGTCGCCGTCCTTCATGTCCATCCCCGTCACGCCGCGACCGCCGCGCTGCTGCTGGCGGTAGGTCGCCAGCGGCAGCGACTTGATGTAGCCCGTCTGCGTGATCGTGATCACCATCTGCTGGTCGGCGATCAGGTCCTCGATGTCGATCTCGTCCTCGGAGTGGCTGATCTCCGTGCGCCGCTCGTCGCCGAAGCGCTCGGAGATCTCCGACAGCTCCTCCTTGATCACGGCCAGCACGCGCGACTCGTCGCCGAGGATCGCGCGCAGCTCGGCGATCCGCTCGGTCACGTCGGCGTGCTCCTGTTTGATCGAGTCCGCCTCGAGCGCCGTCAGTTGCGACAGGCGCAGGTCGAGGATCGCCGTCGCCTGGATCGGGCTGAGCTCGAACTGCTCGACCAGCTGCTCGCGGGCCGCGTCGCGGTCGCGCGAGGCGCGGATCAGTTCGATGATCGCGTCGAGGTTGTCGAGCGCGATCAAGAGGCCCTCGAGGATGTGCGCGCGAGCCTCCTTTTCGGAGAGCTCGTGCTTGGTGCGTCTGACGATCACCTCGCGCTGGTGGGCGACGTAGTTGTGGATCACCGAGCGCAGGTCCAGGGTGCGCGGCACGTTGTCCACGAGCGCGACCATGTTCACGCCGAACGTCGTCTGCATCGAGGTGTGCTTGTAGAGCTTGTTCAGCACGACCTTCGGGATCGCGTCGCGCTTGAGCTCGATCACCAGGCGCATGCCGCGCTTGTCGGACTCGTCGCGCAGGTCGGAGATCTCGGCGATGCGTTTCTCGTGGACGAGGTCGGCAATCTTCGAGATCAGCCCGCCGTCGCCGCCCTTCTTGACCATGAACGGCAGCTCGGTGACGACGATCGCCTCCTTGCCCTGCTTGAGCGGCTCGATGTGCGCGCGCGCCTGGATGCGCACGCGGCCACGGCCCGTCTCATAGGCGTCTTTGATGCCCGCGTGGCCGAGGATGATGCCGCCCGTGGGGAAGTCCGGACCCTTGATGTGGCGCATCAGCCCCGCCGTGTCGATGTCCTGGTCGTCGATGTAGGCGACAGTCGCGTCGATCACCTCGCGCAGGTTATGCGGCGGTATGTTCGTTGCCATGCCGACCGCGATGCCCGAGGAGCCGTTGACGAGCAAATTCGGGAAGCGCGCCGGCAGCACCAGCGGTTCGCGCCGCGAGCCGTCGTAGTTCGGCGCGAAGTCGACCGTGTCCATGTCGAG
>DATINR010000035.1:0-2935 GCA_035473995.1 Solirubrobacteraceae bacterium | reverse complement strand
GGCGGCGGCGAGCGACACAACGCGTGAGAGTCAGACCTTCGGGTCGACACGGAGCCTATGAGTCAGCTCGCCGTCAGCCCGAGAACCAACCGTCTCGGTCGGACGTCGCCGCCGACCGCAAGGCCGACGATGACAGTGACGGAAGCTAGGCGGCCAGCGGCAGCTCGAGCACGACGTCGCCCGCGCTGCAGAGCGCGGCGCGCGAGCGCTCGGCGCGCTGGCTGTTGTGCGAGGGGCAGTAGACGCCGCGCACCTCGCCGTCGGCCAAGCCATAGGCCATCCACACGCCGCCGTCCCAGATGAAGTGGAAGAAGCGCGCTTCGCGGTCGCCGCTGGCGTCGAGCTCGCGCTGCCACGCTCCGGCGACGACGTCGCGGTCTATGCGCGACTGGCACGAGCAGCCCTCGACCGACCCGCTCCACACGCAGCGCAATGGCAGCTCGGTGACCATCGCACCAATTCCGGCGTCGCCGAGCTCGAGCTCGATCGTCGATCCATCCGCCTGAAGAACTTCCATTCTGTGGCCTCCCAGCCTTTCTGCCCCAAGGGGGCGACATCCTGTCGTCCTTTGCGTTCCTATCGGGCAATCCATGTCGTACCTTTCGGACGACAGCGGGTTTTCCGTTCGGGCCGGCGATGTTTCTGGACGCGTGTCCTAAAGCCGCCTTTGGGCATCTCTAAGAAAATTCTCATCAAAGACTCCGTACTGGTCCGCACAGCCGACTGCGCGCAGGTATAGAGTCGGTCGCGAGGCCGGGAGACCCGTGGGGGGTGGGCCCGGATGGGTGAGCGGAGGATCGGGACGTGAGCCTGCTGGCGAAGAAGGTCGTTGGGGTCGGCACCGCCGTGGTCGTGGTGGGTGTGCTGATCGGCCTGTACGTCGCCACTTGGGCAACGAGCTTCCCGCGCACGGTGGCCGCGTCGAGCAGCAGCACGAGCGCCGGCGTCACGACCAACCTGACGCTGCAGACGGTCGCCGCGGTCGGGCCGAAATACAGCCCGGCGCATCCCGACTGGGTCTCCTACTTGGTGCAGAGCCACGGCAAGTGGATCCACACGACCGAGTTCAAGGTCCCGGCGAACTCGCTCGTGCACGTGACCGTGCTGCAATACGACGGCGACAGCGGGCTGCGCAACCCGTTTCTCTCACAGGTCCAGGGAACCGTCGGCAGCAACATGACGGTCGACGGCAAGAGCACCAACGCGATCGACCCGGAGGAAACCTCGCACACGTTCGCGGTGCCGGAACTGGGCATCCTCGTGCCGCTGCCCGGGGTCGAGGACGAAGCGAAGAACCAGTGCGAATTCGCGCCGTGCACGATGGCCGAGGCGCACCGCACGATCACGTTCACGATCCGTACTCATAAGAAGGGCCGCTACCACTGGCAGTGCTTCGTGCCGTGCGCCGCCGGCTTCCTCACGGGCGGCGGCGGGCCGATGCAGACGCTCGGCTACATGGACGGATACCTGGAAGTCGTGTAGCGATGGCCGAGCCCAACCACTGGCGCCGCTTCGCAACTCTGTGGATCGTCGCGTCGGTCATAGCGACGCCGCTCGTCGTGCTGCTGATCGGCCCGATCATGCCGCCGGGCTCGGGCACGGTGGAGGCCCAGGGCCATCGCACCGACCACACGGTGCTGCTCGGGGCGGCGACGCCGGTGCTGCTGCTCGTCGTGCTGTACCTGATCTACGCGATCGTCGCCTTCCGCCAGCCGAAGGGCGGCGCGCTCGAAGGCCCGGCGATCCGCGGCAACGCTCGCGTGCAGACGACCTGGCTGGTCGTGACCTCGATCCTCGTGCTCGTGCTCGCCGGCTACGGCACGATCCGCCTGGAGGAAGACGGCGCCGGCTCCGGCGGCGGCCCCTCGCCGCTGGTCGTGCCGAAGGGCAAGAAGCTGCAAGTCCAGGTGATCGGCCAGCAGTGGGAGTTCACCTACCGCTGGCCCGAATACGGCGGCGTCGAGACGCCCCACATCGAGTTGCCGGTTGGGCAGCAGGTCGAAATGCACGTGACCTCGCTCGATGTGATCCACTCCTTCTGGGCCTACCAGCTCGGCGTCAAGGCCGACGCCAACCCAGGCGTCGACAACGTGGCGTTCGTCAAGCCGACGAAGGAAATGACGTTCGAAGTGCGCTGCTCGGAGCTGTGCGGGATCTGGCACGGCGCGATGTTCGACCACGGTCACGTCGTGAGCCAGGCGGCATTCGACACGTGGATCGCAGAACAGCAGAGCAAGTACGCGGCGGCGACGAAGGTGCTGCCGCCGTACAAGAAGACCTACCTACCCGAACCACTGAGGCGAGGCGGATGAGCACGACGACAGCGCAGCCCGATTCGACCCCCGCGCCGGTGCGCCGCCCGCTGTGGCGGCGGCTGGTCGGCTTCAACCTGCTGACGGCCGTGCTGCTCGGCGTCGGCGGCTACTACGTGGGCTGGTTCATCGGCCACCAGATCAAGTCGCCGAGCCTCGAATTCCGCTCGGAAACCGACGAGAACGACATCGCGCTGCTGCTCGCCTACCTGTTCGGCGTCGTCGGCTTCTTGATCGGCCTGGGCTTCGCCAACTACCCGGTCAGCCGCCTGCTCGGGCGCCCGGCGTCGCTGCGCGAGAAGGAGGATGAGGGGATCGGTCGCTACTTCGGGCTGTGCACCGACCACAAGGTCGTCGGCATGCAGTACCTCGTCGGCATCGGCCTGTTCTTCTTCATCGCCGGGCTCAACGCGATGCTGATCCGAACGGAGCTGCTGCATTCCACGCCCACCACCGTCGCCCCCAACCAATACCTGTCCTTGGTCGGCATGCACGGCGCGATGATGATGGGGGTGATGACCTCGGGCGTGCTCGGCCCGTTCGCCAACTACTTCGTGCCGATCATGATCGGCGCCCGGCGGATGGCGTTCCCGCGGATCGAGGCGCTGACCTTCTGGCTGCTG
>DATINR010000034.1:0-22938 GCA_035473995.1 Solirubrobacteraceae bacterium | reverse complement strand
TCGACGACGCGCTCCTCGCCGCCGGTCGTGCGGTAGCGGTTGTGCAGGAAGAGAACCACCCGCGCTGGAGCCTAGTGCGCCCGCTTCGCCGCAAGGCCGGCGCAACTGCGGAAACCGCTGCAAACCTAGACTGTCCAGACCGATGAGCCGACCGTCCGACGCCGACGCACCGCCCGCCTCGATCGTGATCCCCACGAAGGCGCGTCTGCCTTACCTCGAGGTGACGCTCTCCTCGATCGCGCCACAAGCGGCGGCGGCGGGCGCGGAGGTGCTCGTGGTGGACGACGCGGGAGCCTCGGCGGCGACGGAAGCGCAGGCTGAGCGCCACGGCGCGCGGTATCGGCCGAACGCGTCTCGGCACGGCCTGAACGTGGCGCGCAACGTGGGAGTGCGCGCGAGCACGGGAGCGCTGGTGGTGTTCGTCGACGATGACATTCGTGCGCTCGACGGCTGGCTCGCGGCGCTGCTGCAGGCGGCTCGCGAGCACCCCGAGGTGGATGTCTTCACGGGTCCGGTCACGGCGCGCCTGGAAGGACCGGCGCCGCATACGTGCGGGCGCGAGCGCCCGCCGATCACGACGCTCGAGCTCGGCCCCGAGGACACGCAGACCCGCTTCGCGTGGGGCGCGAACATGGCGATCCGGCGCGATGCCCTGGAACGCATCGGGCCGTTCGACGAGTCGCTCGAGCACGGCGGCGATGAGCAGGAGTGGCAGGATCGTTTGATGTCCGCCTCCGGCGGAGACGACAGCCGGGGCGCGCTGTACGTGGCGGCGGCAGCGGTGGAGCACCGCCGCGCCGGTCGCGACGCGCGCCTGCGCGCGCTGTCGCGAGCGGCCTACGTGCGCGGCCGCGCGGCACGGCGCTTCGACGCCTGGCGCGGGCAGGCGCCGCCGCTTGCGCGCGAGTTCTCGACGCTACTGCGCAGCGCGGGCCATGTCGTGCGCTACCGCTGCCCGGCGGGGCTGACGATGGTCGCGCACAGCGCCGGCCGGCTGCGCGAAGCGCTGCGCCCGCAGGCGCGGAAGGCGAGCATCGGGGCGGGCGCCGGGGCGAACGGCGCGGGTGCGGCGGAGACGAAGCCGGGCGAGGACTTCCTCTCTGGCACGAGCGGCACGGTCGGCGGCCTCGACGCACGGCTGCGCGGAGCTCGCGACGCGCTGAGCGACGTGCGCGAGCTCGCGAGCGGCCGGCGCCTGCGCCTGCTGCGCGCGGCGAGGAGCAGCCCACCCCGCCGCCGCGTGCTCGTGCTGGGCATCGAGCGTCCCGTTCACCGGCGGCTGGCGGCGCGGGCGCAGGCCGAGCTGCACCGCTCGCGCCACGACGTCGAGCTCCACTTCGCGCCACCCAGCGCGCGAGGCAAGTTCGAGAACCTCAATCGGCTGCTGGCGCAGCATCCGCCGGAGGGCCACGACTGGCTGCTGATCGTCGACGACGACGTCGAGCTGCCGCACGGCTTCCTCGACAGCTTCCTGTTCCTCTGCGAGCGCTTCTCGCTGGCGCTGGCGCAACCGGCGCATCGCCTGCGCTCGCACGCCGCGTGGCCGCAGACGCGACGTCATCCGGGCAGCGTCGTGCGCGAGACGCGCTTCGTCGAGATCGGACCGGTGACGGCATTCGCGAGCGCGACGTTCACGACCCTGCTGCCCTTTCCAGAGCTGCGTATGGGCTGGGGCCTGGATGCGCACTGGGCGGCGCTCGCCGGCGAGCACGGCTGGCGCTGCGGCGTGGTCGATGCGGTGGCGATCGGCCACCGCGCCGCTCCGGCGGCCGAGGCGTACTCGCGCGAGGCAGCGCTGGCGGAGGCCCGGGAGTTCCTCGCCGAGCGCCCCTACGTGAAGGCGGCGGAGGCCAAGCAGACGGTCACGACGCACCGGCGCTGGTGAGCGCGGTGCGCGTGCTCGTGATCGCCGAGTTCTACCCCAGCCGGCGCGATCCGGTGCTGGGTGTCTGGGCCCATCGCCAAGCGCTGGCGGCGCGCGACGCGGGCGCCGAGGTGCGTGTGATCGTCCTGCACCGCCTGGTGCCGCCGCGCGCCGCGCTCGCGGCGGGTCCGAGGGCGGCGGCGAGCGCGCTGGCCGGCCTGGCGCGCGAGCCGCGTGCGCAGGTGCTCGACGGGCTGAAGGTCTCCTACGTGCCCTACGTGTCTCCCGATCGGCAGCGAACGTACGCGCGATGGGGCGCCTGGGCGGCGCCGTCGCTGGGGGTCGCGATGGTGCGCCTGCACCGGTCGTTCTCGTTCGACCTGGTCCACGCGCACAACGCCGTTCCGGCCGGCGATGCGGTGCGCCGCGTGCGCGCAGCGCGCGCCGTTCGCGTTCCGCTGGTCGTCTCGGTGCACGGCGGCGACGTGCTGTACACGGCCGGGCGCGTGCCCGGCGGGGAGCGGGCCGTGCATGGCGCGCTGGCCGAAGCCCGCCTGGTGCTTGCCAACAGCGAGGGCATCGCGGAGCTCTCTCGCGCGCAGGGCGCGCGAGAGACGCGCGTGGTGCACCTCGGCACGGACCTGCCCGCCGCGGCACGCCCGCCGCGGCAGCGGCGCAGCGGCGCAGCGCAGACGCTCGTCACGGTCGGTCACCTGGTGGCGCGCAAGCGCCACGCGGACGTGTTGCGCGCGCTGGCCGTGCTGACCCCGCGACACCCGACGCTGCGCTACGCGATCGTCGGCGCCGGTCCGGAGCGCCAGGCGCTGGAGGACCTTGCGGCGCGGCTGGAGATCGCCGAGCGGGTCGACTTCCACGGGCAGCTCCCACACGAGCAGGCGGTCGAGCTGGCGCGCAGCTGCACGCTGTTCGTGATGCCCTCGACGGAGGAGGCCTTCGGCGTCGCCTACGTCGAGGCGATGGCGGGCGGCGTGCCGGCGATCGGCTGCCGCGGCGAGCCGGGGCCGGAGGAGATCGCGGCGGCCGGCGACGGGCTCGTGCTCGTGCCGCCGGGCGACATCGAGCGCCTGACGCAGCGGATCGACGAGCTGCTGTCGGACCCGCACAGGTTGCACGAGGTTCGCCAGCGGGCTCGCGCGACGGTGGCGGCGAACTTCACGTGGGAGCGCTGCGGGCGCCAGACGGTCGACGCGTACGAGTACGCGCTGCGGTGACGCCGGGCTCGACGCAATCGGCCGCGGCGAAGCCCGTCCTGTTCGTCACGGGCAATGCCCCGGCCTACCGCGTGGGCGCCTTCGCACGCCTGCACGAGCGCGAGGGGATCGAGCTCGCCCTGTTCGGCGGGCGCTCCGAGCACGGCGGTGCCGGGTTTGAGGGGAAGATGCCCTTCCCCCACCGCCACGTCAAGCCGCGCGAGCTGTACGCGCTGGCCGCCTCGGGCGACTACCGCGCGGTCGTCTGCCCGACGGGTGGGCGCCTGGCGCCGCTGGCCGGCTGGCGCGGCGCACGGCACGCGCGGGTGCCGCTGATCGTGTGGGCTTCGCTGTGGGCGCACCCGCGCAGCGCCGCGCACGCCTTCACCTATCTGCCGCTGCGCCGGCTGTATGGCTCGGCGGACGCGGTCGTCACGTACGGCCCGCACGTGAGCGCGTACGTGCAAGCGCGCGGCGCGCACAACGTGCACGTCGCGCCGCAGGCGGTCGACAACGACTTCTGGGGCTCGCCCGATGTCGAGGCTCCACAGGAGCCGGCGTGGCCGGCCGCGGCAGACATCCGCTTCCTGTTCGTCGGGCGCCCGCAGCCCGAGAAGGGCCTGGCGGTGCTCACCGACGCGTGGCGCGCGGCGGAGCTCGCGCCACAGCACGCTGCACTGGTGCTGGCGGGCATCGACCCCAGCCTTGCCGCATTTGCCCCCGACGGACCGCGCCGCGAGGGCGACGCGGGCATGGTCGGTCTCGGCGCCGTGGGCCCGCTCGAGCTGCGCAATGTCTACGCGGCGTGCGACGTGCTCGTGCTGCCCTCGATCGCGACGCGCACGTTTCGCGAGCCGTGGGGCCTGGTGGTGAACGAGGCAATGAACCGCGGGCTGCCTGTGATCGTCAGCGACGCCGTGGGCGCGGCGGCGGGCGGCCTGGTGCGCGACGAGGTCAACGGCCTGGTCGTCGAGGCCGGCGACAGCGACGCGCTGGCGCACGCGATCGTGCGCTTGGCCGATGACCCGCAGCTGCGCGCTCGTCTCGGGGCCCAGGGCGCGCAGGACGTGCGCGCTTATTCCTACGATGCGTGGGCCGAGGGCTTCTCGGCTGCGCTGGCGAGCCTCAACCTCGCCCGAGGGCATTGGTAGCGTTGCGTCGCTCAAGTATGCGAATCGTGTCCGCACTGGCGCTCGCGCTGTCGCTGCTCGTCCTGCTCGCCGCCACGGCGAGCGCGGACACCGGCGCGAAGATCATCGAACGTTGCACGCACGGCCAGAGCCTCGGCGGCTTCAGCCAGAAGGACTACCGCCGCGCGCTGGCGGAGCTGCCGACTGAAGTCGAAGAGTATTCGGACTGCGGCAACCTGATCCGCCGCGCGCAGCTCGCGGCGCTGAACGGCAATGGTGGCGGCGGCGGCCCGAGCACGCCGGCCACGCCGCTCACGCCCTCTGAGCAGAGCGCTGTTGCACGCGCGCCGAAGTCGGGTGGGGCACCGCTGACCGTCGGCGGCCAGCGGGTCAGTCCGGGCGTGATCCACGCGAACGTCTCCTCGGCGCTCAGCTCGCTGCCGGACCCGCTGCTGGCGATGCTCGCCTTCCTGCTCGCCTGCGCCGCGGCGCTGGGCGGGCGGGCGATCCTCAACGGTGTCCGTGCCTACCGCTCCGACTGAACCCGGGGCGGCGGCGGTCGAGGCGAGCCCCGCGCCAGGCGCCACGGCCGGCGCCGGTACGCCGCCCAGCGCTACTCGGGCGCACCTGCGCGAAGGGCGCCACAGCGCGAATGGCGCACGGCCCGCCGGCGCGCGCGGCATCTGGCAGCGGGGGCTGAGCCTCCGCGCGCGCGCGTGGTGGCCGACGGTGCTGATCGCCGGCGTGCTCTGCTTCGTCGCGTTCGTCGCGGGCGGCGGGCTGAACCTGAGCGACATGACGACGGTGGAGATCGTGCTCAGCATCGGCTCGGGCCTGATCGTCGCCGCCGTCACCGTGTTCGGGCCGGCCCGCGAGCGCGCCTACGGGGGCTGGGCGGTCGGCCTGCTGTTCGCCTTCGCGGCGCTGACGGCGCTGTCGGTTGTGTGGTCGGTGCAGCCGGACGACAGCTTCAAGGACGCCGGGCGAATGCTCGCCTACTGCGGCGTGTTCGCCGCGGCGGTGGCGCTCGCGCGCGCGGTCCCGGCGCACTGGCCGGCGGTGCTCGGCGGCATCGTGCTCGCGGCGAGCGTCGTCTGCGTCTACGCGCTGCTGACGAAGGTGTTCCCGGCCTCGCTCGACGCGGGCGACGTCTACGCGCGCCTGCGCGCGCCCTACAGCTACTGGAACGCGATCGGCCTGACGGCGGCGATGGGCGCGATCGGCTGCATGTGGCTCGGCGCCAGGCGAACGGGACATGCGCTGCTCAGCGCACTGGCCTACCCGGCGATGGGCTTGATGCTGTTGACGCTGATGCTCGCCTACTCGCGGGGCGCGCTCGTGGCGCTCGTGCTCGGCCTTGCGCTGTGGTTCTGCATCGTGCCGCTGCGCCTGCGCGGCGCGGCGATCCTGATCGCGGGAGCCGCCTGCGCGGGCGCTGTCGTGGCGTGGGACTTCTCCAGGCACGCGCTGAACACCGACAACGTGGCGCTCGCGCAGCGCACGAGCGCGGGACACCAGCTGGGCGTGCTGATCGTGGCGATGCTCGTGCTGCTGAGCGCGATCGGCCTGGCGTTCGGCTTCTGGACCGGGCGCAACGCCCCTTCGATCGTCAGCCGCCGGCGCGTGGGCACGATGCTGCTCAGCCTGCTCGCGGTCGTCGTGCTCGCCTGCGCGGGCGCGCTGGCGGCCAGCCACCGCGGCTTCACGGGCACGATCTCGCACACGCTGCACTCGCTCACCGATCCGCACGCCCCGGTCCCGTCCAACGGCCCGGGCCGCTTGACGGCGGTGGGCAGTGTGCGCGCCCGCTACTGGAACGAGGCGCTGAAGGTCTACCAGGCGCATCCGGCGCTCGGGGCGGGCGCGGAAGGCTACGCGACCGCGCGGCTGCGCTACCGCACGGAGACGCTCGACGTGCGCCACGCGCACGGCTACATCGTGCAGACGCTGGCCGACCTCGGCCTGGTCGGCCTCGGTCTGACGCTCGCGCTGCTGCTCGTCTGGATGGCGGCGGCGGGGCGCCCGACGCATCCGTTCAACCGCCGCTGGAGCAGCTGGAGCACGCTGCGCGGCTGGCTCGATCGCAGCGGCAGCGACGGCGCGCCGGGCTGGCGGCGGCTGACAAGCGCGGATGGGCGAGCGGCGGCGCCATACACGCCGGAGCGCGTGGGCATGCTGAGCATGCTCTGCTTGGTCGCCGTGTTCGGCATCCATTCGATCGCGGACTGGACCTGGTACGTGCCGGGCAACGCCTGCGTGGCTCTTTTGTGCGCCGGCTGGCTGGCCGGCCGCGGACCGCTGGGTGCGGCCGCTCCGCGCAGCGCCCCGGCT
Source organism: Solirubrobacteraceae bacterium (assembly GCA_035473995.1). Taxonomy (GTDB): domain Bacteria; phylum Actinomycetota; class Thermoleophilia; order Solirubrobacterales; family Solirubrobacteraceae; genus Palsa-744. Next base: position 16,402 of record DATINR010000034.1, on the reverse strand, counting down.
GGCTCGCCCCGCGCGATCGAGCCGGGCGCGGGCAGAGCGTCGAGTGCGGCGCTCGGCGTGCCAGAAGTGGCGGCAGGTGGCGTCCCAGGCGCATCCCACGCCGACGGCGCAGGGCTGCTTGTGCTCGAGCAGCTGCGCGCGCGGCTCTCCGCTCGTGCGCTCGGAGCGGTGCGGATCACGGTCGCCGTCGCGGCAATTGTCGGGGCGTTGCTGGCGGCCTGGGTTCAGTGGCAGCCGCAGCGCTCGGCCACAGCCTCCCAGCAGGCGCTCACCGAGCTCGCGAGCAACCAGCGCGGCGCGCTCTCCAAGGCGCAGACGGCGGTCTCGCGCGACCCGCTCTCGGCGCAGGCGCTGTTCACGCTGTCGGCCGTGCAGCAGGCGACGGGCAGGCCAGAGCTGGCACGGGCGACGCTGCAGCGCGCGGTGCGCCTGCAACCGTCGAACCCGCAGACGTGGCTGACGCTGGGTCAATACGACCTGGCGAAGAACCCGCGTGCGGCCGTGCACGAGCTGGCGGCCGCGATCTACCTGAACCCGGAGTCGGTCTCGCCGGAAGCGATCGCGCAGGGCAATCCGGAAGCGATCGCGATCCAGAACGACTACGTGCAGGCGCTGCGCGCGGCGAGCAAACCGCCGGTGGCGGGCAGGCCCTAGAAGCGCGAGCGCACGGCGACCGCGAGCAGTGCGCGGCGAGCCCCGGGCACGCCGCCGGCTTCGCGCATCTCGATCTGCTCGAAACCGAAGTCCTCGAGCAGCCGGGCGAGCGTACGCGGGGTGTAGAAGCGCAGGTGGTCGGCGCGCGGGTCGAAGTGACGCTCGAAGCGCTGCCGCGAGAGCGCGAGGCCAAGGCGTCTCAACGGTCCGTGCGCGGGCGTGCTCAGGATCAGGCTGCCGCCGGAGCGCAGGACGCGGCGCAGCTCCGACAGCCAGCCCGCCGTATCGGCGACGTGCTCGATCGTCTCCCCCGACCAGACGACGTCGAAGCTCGCATCGGCGAACGGCCACTCCCCCTCCGGCTCGACGCGGCGCAGCTCGAGACCGGCATGGCGCGAGCGCGCGCGGCGCAGCGGCTCCTCGGCGACGTCGACGCCGAGCACCCGATAGCCGGCGTCGGCGATCGCGGCGGTCAGCTGTCCTTCGCCGCAGCCGACGTCGAGCACGCGCAGCGGTGCCGAGGGCGAGCCCGCGCCGAGCGATCGCGCGCCGGGTTCGGCTACGCGCGCAAGCTGCTCGAGCAGGAAGCGGCGGCGCAGCTCGAGGTCAGGCGGCTGCGTGCCCGCGGGCATCGATTCCCACAGCTCCTCGTAGTAGCCGCTGCGCAAGTTGGCCGTCATCCCTGCACAAAGCTACGCGATGCGATTATCTTGCCTGCGTGCTTGGGAGGCGCGATACATGAGGTCGCACGGCTGAGATGAACGTCGCGTTCGACAGCCGGCCGATTCGGGACACGCACGGCGTCGGGCGCTACACGCGCTGCCTGCTCGACGCGCTGCGCGAGACGGCGCAGGCGGACGAGGAGATCGTCGAGACGCCCCACCCGGGCCGCGCCGACGTGTTCCACTCGCCGTGGATGAACGGCGCGCTGCTGCACAGCCCGTGTCCGATGGTCGTCACGCTGCACGACCTGACGGCGCTCAAGCGCCGCAGCGAGCTGCTGCGCACGGGCGTGCGCCCGCGGCTGAGGCAGCTCGCCGTGCAGCGCGCGGTGCGCGTGATCGTGCCGACCGAGGCGCTCGCCCAGGATGCGCTCACGCAGCTGGGCGTCGAGCGCGAGCAGATCGACGTGATCCACGAGGCGCCGGCGGCCTGCATGTACCCGCGCCCGCAGCGCGAGGTCGCAGAGGTGCGCAAGCGCTTCGCTCTGCCCGAGCGCTACCTGCTGTGGGTCGGCGGGCTGCAGCACCCGGACCCGGCCAAACACGTGACCAAGCTGGCAGGCACGCCACGTGAGATGCCGCTCGTGCTGGTCGGCTCGACGAGCCCGTGGGCGCACGAGCTGCCCAACGTGATCCTCACGGGTCAGGTCTCCGACGAGCACCTGGCGGCGCTCTACTCGGGTGCCCACGCGCTCGTGGTGACCTCGCAGGACGAGGGCTTCGGCCTGCCGGCCGTCGAGGCGCTCGCGTGCGCCACGCCGGTCGTCGCGTGCGAGGTGCCGGCGCTGCGCGAGGTGCTCGACGGGCGCGTCACGTTCGTGGCGCCGGGCGACCTGCACGCGTTGATCGGCGCGGCCGAAGCCGCGACACGCCCGGCCCCGCAGCCGCCCGCGTGGACATGGCAAGACGCGGCACGCGCGACCTGGCAGGTCTACGAGCGCGCCCGCAGCCAGGCCGGAGCACCGCGCACGGTCGGACGCCTGCTGCGTCGCCGCCCGGCTGCCGCGGTCGAGCCTCAGTAGGCCCCGCGCCGTGTGATCACGGCCGGGATCGTCTTCAAGAGGATCGTCAGGTCGAGCGCGAGCGACCAGTGCTCGAGGTAGATGAAGTCGAGGTGCACGAGGTCGTCGAAGTCGAGTTCGGAACGCCCGGAGACCTGCCACAGCCCGGTGATGCCGGGCAACACGAGGTAGCGCTTGCGATGCCAGTCCTCGAGCATGTCGTAGTCGCGCTGGGGCAGCGGCCGCGGTCCGACGAGCGACATCTCGCCGCGCAGCACGTTGATCAGCTGGGGCAGCTCGTCCAGCGAGAAGCGCCGCAGCTGGCTGCCGATCGCCGTCAGGCGCGGGTCGTCGCGAATCTTGAACAGCGCACCGGTGGCCTCGTTCAGCTCTTCGAGGTCTGACTGTCGCTCCTCGGCGTCGGTGTGCATCGTGCGGAACTTCAAGCAGGGAAACGGCCGCTGGCCGATGCCGACGCGCGTCGAGCGGTACAGCACGGGCCCACGCGAGGAGAGCCGCACGGCGATCGTGATCGCGAGCAGCAGCGGGCTGAGCAGCAGCAGCAGCAGCGTGGCGCCGACCAGGTCGAACGTCCGCTTCAGCGCGAAGTCGACGCCCTCGAACACGGGCGGGCCGAGCTCGAACAACGGCACCGACTGCCCGGGGACGAACTCGGCGCGGTGGATCAGGATCTCCATCGTCGAGGGCGCGAGGCGCACGCGTACGCCACGGCGGCTGCACTGGTCGACCAGTTCAAGCGCGTCGGCCTGCGGGAAATCGGGGTCGGCGATGATCACCTCGTCGACGCGTTCTGAGGAGAGCACGGCTTCGAGATCGTCCAAGCGCCCGAGCGCGCGCAGCCCGTTCTCGGGGAGCGCGTTGGGAGCGAGGAAGCCGACGACCTCGATCGGCGAGTGCGGCGCGTCCGAGAGCGCGTGCGCGACGTCGCCGATGTGTTTGCCGCGGCCGACGAGCACGGCGCGGCGGCGATACCCGGCGGCGCGGAGGATCACGCCGGTGAGCCACTCGTAACCGGCGCGCAGCGAGGAGACGTACAGCAGCGCGAAGGCGAGCGAGCCGTAGAACAGGTAATAGCTGGAGAAGTGTTCGCCCGAGACGACGGCGAACAGCAGCGCGACGAAGGCGACCTGGAACAGCGACCCGACGATCCGCGAGAGGCCGGGGCGCAGGGCGCGCGAGGAGTAAAGACCGGAACGGGCGAACAGCAGCGCGGTCAGCAGGTAGGCGAACGGCAGGATCCGTTCGGTTTCACGCAGCGCCGGGTGGAACTGCACGCTGTCGAACACGAGCGCCTTGAGGATCAGCGCGGTGAAGATCGCGAGCGCGACGGCGACGAAGTCCAGTGCGAGCAGCGAGACGAGGCGCGCCAGGCGCCGCGCCGTCGACATGCGCAGGAGCAGCGAGAGGGCGGGCGGGCGCTTGCGGCGCATGTCGCGATCGCTCGTCTGCTTGCGGGCCGTGTTCTCGGAGAGCACGGTCCTCGGGGTAGGCGGCCGGCCGGTGGTCGCAGCTCCGCGGCCAAGCGACTGTCCGCTCGCGGGCGCGGGCGTCGAGGGCTTGCGCTGAGTCGGTGGAGCGGCCGTTCGGGTGGAACGAGGTCCCATCGCACTGCTCACAACGCTTCAGACTCGCAGATGTAGCGGTCGAGTGACGGCTCGACGCCGCTTCGGCGAGACGCTTGCAACGGTCGTTGCGAGCAGCCGAAGGCTTGCTCTCGGCACGTTTGCGCCCCCGCCTGCGGCGAGGATCAGCCCTGGCCGCCGATCAGCAGCTCGACGCCGGACTGCTCGATCGTGCGCTGCAGCCCGTCGCGCAGCGACACCTCCGGGGACCAGCCGAGCAGCTCCTGCGCGAGCGCGATGTTCGGCTTGCGCTGCTTGGGATCGTCCTCGGGAAGCGCCTCGAAGATCAACTCGGAGGTCGAGCCGGTGAGCTCTTTGACGATCTCGGCCAGCTCGAGCAGCGTGAACTCGTCGGGGTTGCCGACGTTCACGGGGTCGTGATAGCCGGACTCGGCGAGCGCGATGATCCCGCGGATCAGATCGTCGACGTAGGTGAACGAGCGCGTCTGGCTGCCGTCGCCGAACACCGTGATCGGTCTGTTCGCGAGCGCCTGACGCAGGAACGTCGGAACCGCGCGCCCGTCGTGCGGGCGCATGCGGCTGCCGTAGGTGTTGAAGATGCGCACGATCGCCGTGTCGACGCCCTGCTGGCGGTGGTAGGCCATCGTCAGCGCCTCGGCGTAGCGCTTGGCCTCGTCGTAGACCCCACGCGGCCCGATCGGGTTGACGTGGCCCCAGTAGGTCTCGGCCTGCGGATGCTCCTTTGGGTCGCCGTAGACCTCGCTGGTCGAGGCGATCAGGAAGCGTGCGCGCTTGGCCTTGGCCAGCCCGAGCGTGTGATGCGTTCCGTAGGAGCCGACCTTGAGCGTGTGCAGCGGCAGGCGCAGGTAGTCGATCGGCGACGCCGGCGAGGCCAGGTGGTAGACGAAGTCGATCGGCTCGTCGATGAAGTACGGCTCGATGATGTCGAAGCCGACGTGCATGAACCGCTCGGGGTCGCGGATGTGCGCGATGTTCGCCAGCGAGCCCGTCTCGAAGTTGTCCACGCAGATCACCCTGTTGCCGCGCGCGATCAGCTCGTCGCACAGATGCGAACCGAGAAATCCGGCGCCGCCGGTTACGAGGCAGGTGGTCATCGCGGCGGAGGATACCCGTGTCAACCCGCTCGGCGCAAAACGCGGCTGTCGCAGCTCGCGCCGCCGCGGCGCCGGCGGTCCTTATCATCTGCATCATGGCCTCGACCGAAGAGCACACCGAAGAGCACCTCACGGTCGCGCCGATCGTCGGCCCGGACGATCCGCGCCGCTTCACCGATTCGGGCATCGAGGTCTCAGAGCTCTACAGGGAGGCTGACCTGCCGGCCGAGCTGGACCTCGGCGAGCCGGGCGAGTTCCCATACACGCGCGGCGTGCACCGCGAGATGTACCGCAAGCAGACGTGGACGATGCGCCAGTACGCGGGATACGCCTCGGCCAAGGAGTCCAACGAGCGCTACCGCTACCTGCTCTCGAAGGGCTCGACGGGCCTGTCCATGGCGTTCGACCTGCCCACGCAGCTGGGCCTGGACTCGGACAACCCACGCTGCCTTGGCGAGGTCGGCCGCACGGGCGTGGCGATCGACACGATCGACGACATGCGCACGGCGTTCGACGGCATCCCGCTCGACCAGGTCTCGACGTCGATGACGATCAACGCCCCGGCTGCGTGCCTGCTGCTGCTGTACGAGCTGGTCGGCGAGGAGCAGGGCGTGCCGAGCGAGAAGCTGCGCGGCACGACGCAGAACGACGTGCTGAAGGAGTACATCGCGCGCGGCAACTACATCTACCCGCCGCAGCCGACGATGCGCCTGACGACGGACCTGTTCCAGTACTGCCACGAAAACGTGCCGAGATGGAACACGATCTCGATCTCGGGATACCACTTCCGCGAGAAGGGCTGCTCGGCCGTACAGGAGGTCGCATTCACGCTGTCCTCGGGGATCGCCTACGTGCAGGCGGCGATCGACGCGGGGCTGTCGGTCGACGAGTTCGCCCCACGCCTGGCGTTCTTCTTCAACGGCCACAACAACGTCTTCCAGGAGGTCGCGAAGTTCCGCGCGGCGCGACGGATGTGGGCGCACATCATGAAAGACCGCTTCGGTGCGACCAACCCGAAGGCGACGATGCTGCGCTTCCACACGCAGACGGGCGGTGTCACGCTGACGGCGCAGCAGCCGGAGAACAACATCGTGCGCGTCGCCTTGCAGGGCTTCGCGGCAGTCTGCGGCGGCACGCAATCGCTGCACACGAACGGCTTCGACGAGGCGCTCGCGCTACCGACCGAGCGCGCGGCGAAAATTGCGCTGCGCACGCAGCAGGTGCTCGCGCACGAGTCGGGCGCGGCCGACACAGTCGACCCGTTCGCGGGCTCGTACTTCGTCGAGTCGCTGACCGATGAGATCGAAGCGCGCGCGAACGAGCTGATCGAGAAGGTCGACGCGCTCGGGGGATCGGTCAACGCGATCGAGTTCATCACGGGCGAGATCGACGAGTCCGCGTGGGGCTACCAGGAGCGCTACCGGATCGGGCAGGACATCGTGGTCGGCGTCAACAAGTACGAGGAAGAGGGCATCGAGGTGCCCGACCTGCTGCGCGTCGACCCCGAGTCAGAGCGCGAACAGCTCGACCGTCTGGCCACGTTCAAGGCCGAGCGCGACCAGGCGCTCGTCGCGCAGCGCCTGGAGGAGCTGCGCGAGGTGGCGCGTGGGAAGGCGAACCTGCTGCCGGCGATCCGCCAGGCACTGAAGGACCGCTGCTCGATCGGCGAGGTCTGCGCGGCGATGCAGGACGTCTTCGGCAAGTACGCGCCGACGTTCTGAGCCCGCGACGCCCAAGCACATGCCCACGGCCTTCGCCGGGTAGCAGCAAGCATGTGATCGGACTTACATGAGCTCCTCTCGCGAGGACGCCGGCGAGCACAGCTACGGAGCGGGCGCTCCGTACACGCTGGGCGTCGAGGAGGAGCTGTTCCTCGTCGACCCGATCGCGGGCGAGCAGATCAACGCGTCGGGCGCCGTGCTCGAGCGGATCGGCGAGATCGACGGCACGGTCGAACGCGAGCTGCACGCCTCGCAGGTCGAGCTGATCACATCGGTCTGCGAGCACGTCGGCGAAGCGGCGAGCGCACTCGCCTCGATGCGCCGGGCGGCGACGGCGACGGGCGCGGGCCTGCTCGGCGCGGGCACGCATCCGAGCGCGCAAGAGGGCGACGCGGAGATCACCGACAAGAAGCGATACGAGCGGATCCGCGAGCTGCTCGGCGACGCGGTCGCCACGGCCGTCAGTGGCCTGCACATCCACGTCGGCATGCCCGACCCGGAAACGGCGATCCGCTCGTTCAACGGCCTGCGCCGTCGCCTGCCGCTGCTGCAGGCGCTCGGCGCCAACTCGCCGTTCAGGCACGGTCGCGACACCGGGCTGGCCTCGTCGCGCGAGGTGACCGTCAGGGGCTGGCCCCGCTCGGGCGTGCCGCGCGCGATGCGCGACTTCGAGGACTTCGTCGCGGCCACGAGCGTGCTCGTGCGCGCGGCCGACGTGGCCGACTACACGTGGTTCTGGTGGAAGCTGCGCCCCCACCCCCGCCTCGGCACGGTCGAGATCCGCGCGCTCGACACGCAGACGTCGGTCGTGGACACGGCCGCGCTGGTCGCGCTCGCGCACTGCCTCGCGCGCGACGCGGCGCTCGGCGAGAGCGACGAGCCCGATCCCCCGGCGGAGGTGCTCGAAGAGGGCATCTTCCGCGCCGCGCGCTACGGCGTCCACGCGCGCCTGCCCGCCGCGGACGGCACGCTGCACACAGTCGACGAGCTGCTCGGCGAGGCGCTCGGCGCCGCGCGCGAGCACGCCCAGGACCTCGGCTGCGTCGCCGAGCTCGAGAGCGTCGGCGAGCTCTACGGCCGCGGCGGCGGGGCCGGCCGGCAGCGGGAGATCTACGAGGTCTCCGGCATGAGCGCCCTGCTTCGCCGGTTGACGCAGCTGAGCGGCGAGGGAGCCGACGCCGGCACGAGCCGTCGTCCCGATTGAATAGGCTGACCGCGTGCTCGTCGCCGTCACGTTCTACACGTTCGCGCTCGCCGTGCACATCGCGGCGATCGTGATCGCCTTCGGCGTCACGTTCGCCTACCCGGTGATGTACGCGGTCGGCATCAAATCCGAGCCGCGCTCGATGCCGGGGGTGCACCGCATTCAGGACAGCGTCGGCAAGTTCGTGATCTCGCCGTTCCTCGGGCTGGCGCTGCTCGCCGGGATCTACCTGGCGAGCAAGCTGCACACGTGGAGCGACTTCTACGTGCAGTGGGGTCTCGGCGTGATCCTGCTCCTCGGCGCGCTCGGCGGCGCCTACTTCGCGCCGCGCGAGCGGCGGCTTGCCGAGCTGGCCGAGCGAGACGTCGCGGCGGGCGACGCAAGCGCGAGCGGGTTTGCCTTCAGCGCCGAGTACCGAGCGCTTCGCAAGCAGGTGTTCTCCGTGAACCTCACGGCCAACGTGCTCGTGCTGCTGACGATCTACTTCATGACGGCGCAGACCGGCGTCTAGGCTCCGTGCTAGGAGGGTGACCGCCCCTCCGTTCCCCTGGACGGTCGTTCGGACGGATAGGTTTGGCTCTCGCAAGAACGGATATTTGAAATTCGTGCAGAATCTGGGCCGTGTCCACGTGGGAGCCGCCCGAACGCTGGTTTCACCCGAGGGCGATACTCGCCGCAATCGCGGGCGCCGACAACGCGGAGAGCATCCGCGACTACCGCGTCTCGCCCGACGACGAAGCGACCACAGCGCGCACCAATCAGCGCCTGCAGCAGCTCGCCTTCGAGCGCGCGGGACTGAGACTGTGCCGTGGCGTGATCGTGGTCGTTCTCGCGGCCATTCCGATCACGTTCCTGATCGCTGTTCCCAAGTGGGATCACGGAGCGATCCACTCGTTGCACTGGGTGCTCGGCGGATGCCTCGCATACATCGAGTTCTTCCTGCTGATCGTGCTGCTTTTCGTGCGCGCCCGCGTGTCGGGCCTAAACGCCGAGTTGCGGGTTCTCGAATACGAGATCGTCCTCATCTCATTCGACAGAGGGCACGAGAAACGGGCGGCGAACCTCTTCTTCAAGCACCAAGCCGAGCTCAAGCAGTACTACGACCAGACACTGCGTCAGAACAAGCAGGCGTTCATCGTCGGCCTTGCCTGTGTCTTCTTCGGGCTCGCCGCGACGGTGGCCATCGGCACGCTCGTGCTCGTCCAAGCTGGCTCAACAGCCGCGAGCCTCACGGCCGGGACGATGGGCACCCTCTCAGCCGCACTTTCCGGCTTCGTGGCCAAAGTGTACCTTCGCGTGTACGATCGTTCAGCCGAGGCGCTGGGCAGCTTCCACAAGCGTCTCGTCACCACGAACCACTATCACTTCGCCAACCTCTTGATCTCTACGATCGAGCCCAAAACACTACGGATGTCGACTTTGTCAAGCCTTGCCGAGCGCGTCGGCCCACCGAATCTCGTCACTGAGACAGAAGAAGAAGAAGACTTGTGATGTCCAGCGCCAATCTCACGATCGATCGCGACTGGCACTCGGCGCGCTTCTTCGCTCGTCTCAAGGGCAATCTCTCGCTGGCAACGCTACGGCCACGAAAGCTGCTTGTCGTCGCAAACGCACTCTCGCTAGCCCGAGGCATCTCCGCCATGGCTCTCTTTGCGGCGGGCTTCGCCGGGGCCTCTCCTGTGGCCTTGGTGGCGATTGCGTCGCCCATGTGGATCACCGACTTCGCAGACGGTCGCGTCGCTCGCAAAGGTCACAAAGCTCTCGCGAAGGCCCTCGTGACGCGACGCATCGACGGTGCCGCACTCGACCCGCTGATGGACGACGTGGCTTACATAGCTGGCTACTTTGTCCTGCTCAGCGTGAATGCGATCCCGCTGTGGTTCGTCGGAGCGCTGCTGGGCACGCGCGTTCTGTTCGCTTTGGTCCGCCTAGGGGGTCTGGCACAACACCGAGACCCGGACCGGTTCGCCTTCTCCGATCCGATCACGAAGGTCAACGGTGCCACGCTGGCAATAGGGCAACTGCTTCTGTTGGCCCACCTGACCTCCCCGCACTTGCTCATTGGCACCAGTGAGCTTGCCGTCGCCACGGCGATCGCTCTGACGATTGCGAACACGTGCACGCTGATCTACTTCGCAGCCTTCGAGCACCGCCAGGTGTTCGTCGATCTGCTCACCCCCTGAGGCGCGACTCCAACGCGGCACGCAGCCTCGCAGCGGCACACTCCAGGCCGCTAATCTGGCGGAATGAGCAACAAGGGCTATCGAGTCGCGGTCGTCGGAGCCACGGGGCAGGTGGGCACGCTGATGCTGCGCCTGCTGCGCGAGCGCGAGTTCCCGGCGCGGGAGATCATGCCGTTCGCCTCCGAGCGCTCGGTTGGGCGAGAGCTGGAGGGCGGCCTTGTCGTGCAGGGCCTCAGCCTTGACGCGATCCAGGGATTCGACCTGGCGATCTTCTCGGCGGGCGGCTCGACCTCTGGCGAGTGGGCGCCGCGCTTCGCCGAGGCGGGAGCGGTGGTCGTCGACAACTCCTCGCGCTGGCGGATGAGTGACGACGTCCCGTTGGTCGTCGCCGAGGTCAATCCGGACGCCCTGGAGACACATCGCGGGATCATCGCGAACCCCAACTGCTCGACGATGCAGATGGTCGTGGCATTGAAGCCGCTGCACGAGGAGGCGGGCATCGAGCGCCTCGTGATCAGCACCTACCAGGCCGTCTCGGGTACGGGCAAGCGTGCGGTCGACGAGCTGCTCGACCAGTCGCACGCACTGCTGCACGAGACGGAGATCTCAGCACCGGAGTCCTACGCGCACCAGATCGCGTTCAACGCCCTGCCCCACGCGGGCAGCTTCGCCCCGGGCGACGACCACACCGACGAGGAGCGCAAGCTGATCAACGAGACGCGCAAGATCCTCGGCGACGGTGAGATCGCGATCTCGGCGACATGCGTGCGCGTGCCGGTGGTCAACGGGCACTCGGAGGCGGTCAACGTGCAGACCCGTCGCGAGCTCTCGCCTGAGCGGGCGCGCGAGCTGCTGGAAGCCGCGCCTGGCGTGACGGTGCTCGACGACCCGGACGCCGCGCTCTATCCGCTGGCGATCGATGCAACGGGCAAGGACGACGTGTTCGTCGGGCGCATCCGCCGCGACCCCGGGCACGAGCGTGCCCTCGACCTGTGGATCGTCGCCGACAACCTGCGCAAGGGCGCGGCCACCAACGCGGTGCAGATCGCCGAGCTGCTCGACCGGCGCGGGCTGCTCGGTGCGCGCGCAGGCGCGCAGGTTTCGGCGTAGCGGACTGGCCGCGACTCAGCGGACTTCGGCGCGCGGCGCGTGCCGGTCTATGTGCTCCAGCAGCGCGTCGTCGCGGCGCGGCAGCTGCACGACGGAGAGACCGCCGAGCACGGAGTGCTCGCCGCCGGTGGGTAGCTCGGCGACGTCGTCACCCAGCGTGACCAGTTCGTCGCGCAGGGCGAGGAAGGCCGTCACGACGCGCGGGTCGAATTGACTGCCGGCCCCGCCGCCGATCTCGGCGATCGCTCGCTCGACGGTCCATGCCGGCTTGTACGGCCGGTCGTGCGTCAGCGCATCGAACACGTCGGCCACGGCCACGATCCGCCCGACGAGCGGAATCGCTTCGCCGGTGAGCCCCTTGGGATAGCCGTGCCCGTCCCAGCGCTCGTGGTGCGTGCCGGCGATCACGGCCGCCATCTGCAGCACGGGTGAGCTGCCGCTGGAGAGCAGGCGAGCACCGAGCTCGGCGTGCGTCTTCATCACGTCGAACTCCTGATCGGTCAGCCGGCCGGGCTTGAGCAGGATGCAGTCAGGGATCGCGAGCTTGCCGACGTCGTGCAGCGGAGCAGCCTGGCGCAGCAGCGTGACCTGCCCTGCGGGCAGACCCAGCCCGAGCGCCAGACGCGCGGCCACGTGGCCGACGCGCTCGGTGTGCTGGTAGGTCTCGTCGTCGCGGTACTCGGCGGCGATCGCCAGCTGGCGCAGCGTCTCGGCGCGCGCCTCGTCGAGCTCGCGGGTGCGCTCAGCGATCATCAGCTCGAGCGACCGCGCGTTGTCGGCGAGCTGATGCTCGGCTTCGTGCTGTGCGGTCACGTCGCGCGCGACGGCGTGCACGACGCCATCTGCGCCCGCGGCCGAAGCGCTCCACTCCAGCCAGCGGTAGCCGCCGTCGGCGGCGAGGAAGCGGTTGCGAAAGCCGAGCGCCTCGCCGCCCGCCGCGAGGGCGCGCATCTGCGCGACCGTGGTCTCACGGTCCTCGGGATGGACGAAGTCGAGAAAGCGCTGGGAGTACATCGTCTCGGGCGGGTGGCCGAGCGTCCGCTCCCATGCCGGGTTGACGCGCGTGAGCCGGCCGTGGATGCTCCCCGTCGCGAGCAGATCGAGCGAGGCTTCGTAGTAGCGGAGGATGCCCGCTTCGAGCCTGCGCCGGTGTTCGACGAACGTGCCCATCAGGACCGCCACGACGACCAGCGTCGTAGCGCGCACGATGTAGCCGGTCGTGAGCAGGTGGGCGCCGACGATCGCCCGACCCCAGAGCAGCACGAGCGCGAGCGCGAGCAGCGATCCAGCGAGCGCGCCGCGCAGGCCGAAGCGCAGCGCGAGCACACCGATCGGCACGATGTACAGGGCGCCCTCGGCGTCGCCGACGTTCGGATCGCTGATGCGCAGTGCGAAGACGAGCGCGAACAGCACGAGGGCCATGGCCACGGTCGCCCGCGCGCCCAAGGTCGGCCAGCGGCGAGCCTCGGCCAGCTGCGGCAGGTTGAGAGCGGCGCGCATGTATTCACGTATCGTCCGATATTCGGCAGAACGCGACCATTTGACCGATCTTCGCCCTCGGCGGTGGGAAAGTTGCGTGGACAGATGTCCTAGGCACGAACGCGTACACGTGCGCGAGAGCCTTCTTGCGAGCGGCCGACCCATGCCGCCCAGCAGGAGGACTCGCGTGCGATCGCTCGAAATGGAGCGTCGATGATCTCCTCGGAGGTGCAGCGCACGCTTGTCAAGTCTCCGCCGGAGCTGTGGGCGGAGATCAGCGATCCAGAGGCCCTCGCACGTCATCTCGGCGAGTTCGGCGAGATCCGCATCACACGCGTGCACCCGGAGCAGAAGGTGGAATGGGAGGCTCCCGACGCCAGCGGCAGCATCGTGATCAAGCCCTCCGGCTGGGGCACGAAGGTCAAGTTGACCGTGACGCGCGAGCTGAGCGAGACGGATACCGCCGCCGAGCCGGATCGGACATCCGAGCCCGCCCAGGAGCCCGCGATCGGGCCGGCGCCGGAGGCAGAGAGCGCAGCCGAGCCCGAGCTCGAGCCGGACTCCGAGGAGGAATCCGAGCCGCACGACGAGCTCGAAGCCGCGGAGGCCGGGGTCCTCGCCGACGAGCGGCTCGCCGAGGAGCAGCTCGAGGAAGCCGAGGGGCCAGTCGCCGCGTCCTCGCCGCTCGATGCGCATGAGCACGAGAGCGACGACGAGCCACTGCCGGAGCCTGCGGACGAAAGCGACTCGCAAGCCCAAAGCGAGCCCGAACCGCAGCCCGCACGACGGATCGGCTTCTTCGCGCGCCTGTTCGGGCGCAGACGCGGCGTGCGCGCGGCGACGGACGAGCCGGACCTGTATACGCCGGAGATCGCCGAGGACGAGGACGAGCACTCGGACTCGGCCCCCGTCGCGGATCAGGCCGGTGCCACAGATGATGCTCTGACCCTCGCCGCCGAGGTCGCGATCTTCGAAACAGAGCTCGACGCTGAGCCGGCGACGACCCAAGCGACCCCGCCCACGCCGCTGCCGATCGCCACAGCGACCCCGGCGGCGAGCGCGACTGAGGCGGTTGACCTGCCGGAGCCGGACGGCGCGGTCGAGCGTCATTCACCGAGCGACGCCCACGCGGACACGGCGGCGGAGCTCGAGCGGGCCGAAGAGGCGGCCGAGGAGCAGGTCACGGCCGTGCTGACGGGAGTGCTCGACAGGCTCGGCTCGGCGCATCACAGGCCGTTCTCGCGCGCCTGAGCTGACCGGCCTTCGCCCGAGCGAGGCGACTTGTGCAGCTCGTCGCGGACGGGGCGGCGGCGGCTTGCCGGATAAGATCCTGCGCCCGATGTCAAGCAGCTCACACGATCGACAGTCCGACGCCGCCCTGCTGGCGGCCTCGCGCAGCGGCCACCGCAAGGAGCCGCGTCAGAAGGCGCCGGAGACCTACGAGGAGAAGCTGGCCCAACTGCACGAGCTGCGCGAAGCGGCGCTGCACTCGGCGCCGGAGGCCGAGGAGAAGCAGCACGCGCGTGGCAAGTACACGGCGCGCGAGCGCGTGGAGAAGCTGCTCGACCCGGACTCCTTCCAGGAGCTCGACACTTTCGTGCGCCACCGCACGTACGACTTCGACATGCAGAAGAACCGGCCGTGGGGCGACGCGGTGGTGACCGGGCACGGCACGATCGACGGCCGCACGGTGTGCGTGTTCAGCCAGGACTTCACCGTGTTCGGCGGCTCGCTCGGCGAGGTGATGGGCGAAAAGATGTGCAAGATCATGGATCTGGCGGCGAAGATCGGCTGCCCGGTGATCGGCATCAACGACTCCGGCGGCGCGCGCATTCAGGAGGGCGTCGTCTCGCTGGGCGCCTACGGCGACGTGTTCGTGCGCAACGTCAAGTGCTCGGGGGTGATCCCGCAGATCAGCCTGATCATGGGTCCGTGCGCCGGCGGCGCTGTCTACTCGCCGGCGATCACGGACTTCATCTTCATGGTCAAGGAGACCTCGCACATGTTCATCACGGGGCCCGACGTGATCAAGACGGTCACGGGCGAGGAGGTCGGCTTCGAGGAGCTCGGCGGGGCGATGTCGCACAACACCAAGTCGGGCGTGGCCCACTTCGCTTCCGAGGACGAGGACGCGTGCCTGGAGGACTGCCGCTACCTGATCGGCTTCCTGCCGCAGAACAACCTGCAGACGGCGCCGCGAGTGCAGCCGACGGACGACCCGCAGCGAATGGACCCGGAGCTCGACACGGCGGTGCCGGACAACCCGAACAAGCCGTATGACATGCGCAACGTCGTCAAGCTGATCGTCGACGACGAAGAGTTCTTCGAGGTGCACGAACATCACGCGAAGAACATCATCTGCGGCTTCTCGCGCCTGGACGGCTTCGCGATCGGGATCGTCGGTAACCAACCGGCGCAGCTGGCGGGCGTGCTCGACATCGATGCCTCGGCGAAGGCGGCGCGCTTCGTGCGTACGTGCGACGCCTTCAACATCCCGATCCTCACGTTCGTCGACGTGCCCGGCTTCCTGCCCGGCACGAGCCAGGAGTGGGGCGGCATCATCCGCCACGGCGCGAAGCTGCTGTACGCGTTCACCGAGGCAACCGTGCCGAAGCTGACCGTGATCACGCGCAAGGCCTACGGCGGCGCCTACGACGTGATGGCCTCCAAGCACATGCTCGCCGACTTCAACTTCGCCTGGCCCACCTCGGAGGTCGCCGTGATGGGCCCGGAGGGCGCGGTGAACATCATCTACCGGCGCGACATCGCCGGCAGCCCGACGCCGCAGGAGCGGCGCGAAAAGCTGATGGCCGACTACAAGGCGCGCTTCGCCAACCCCTACACGGCGGCCGAGCGCGGCTACATCGACGACGTGATCGTGCCGCACGAGACGCGCCCGAAGCTGATCACGGCGCTGCACACGCTGCAGAGCAAGCGCGAACCGGGCCCGAAGCGCAAGCACGGCAACATCCCGCTGTAGCGCCCGGCAGCTGGTTCAGCGCCGGCGCCGCCCCACCTTTTCGCCGAGCAGCAGCCACCAGGGGTACGTCGCGAACAGCAGCGCCGAGATCGTGTGCGCGCGCGGCCCGGCGCGACGGTGGTCGAACTTGAAGACGCCCGAGTTGAGCATCCAGTCGCGCCCGCTCTCGGCGCGGCAGGCGCGCCAGATCGGCCGCGTCCACGGGCGGTCCAGGTACAGCGAGATGCTGGTCACCAGGAAGGCACCTGCGGTCGCGGTGTGCACGGCGCGCGCGGCCGGCGTCCGCTCGGGCATCAGGCGGCCGTAGGCGACGCCGGTCGCATACAGCCAGGGTGGGTCGATCAGGAAGGACACGGTGCGCTCCTCTTAGGTGGAAGTGGCAGTGGTGGCGATCTCGGCCGCCTGTGCCTGCGGCTCGCGAGGCACAGGATGGCCGAGCATCTGAAAGGCAAGTCGGGTGGCGAGCGCCATGATCGTCAGCTGTGGAATGACGCCGAGCGCGCTGGGCACGACCGAGCCGTCGGCGATGCGCAGGCCGCGAACCCCGTGCACGGCAAGCTCGCCGTCGGCGACGCCGTGCGTCGGGCGGGCATCGGCGCGAGCGGTGCCCAGCGGGTGAAAGGCCATCA
>DATINR010000033.1:0-5043 GCA_035473995.1 Solirubrobacteraceae bacterium | reverse complement strand
CGGCAGCGAAGCGCGCCTTGCCGTGATCCTCGACTCGCTCGCCGAGGCCGTCACGATCCGCGGCCGCGACGATCGCCTGATCTATGCCAACAGCGCCGCGCTGGCGAGGCTCAGCCTCGACTCCGTCGAGCAGCTGCGCGCAGCCGACCCGCGCGCGTTGATGACGGCATACGAGACGACCGACGAGCACGGAGGCGAGGTCCGCATGGACGACCTGCCGTCGGTCAAGCTCCTGCGCGGCGAGCAGCCCGAGCCGCTGCTGCTGCGCGCTGTGGACCGCGAGAGCGGCGATGAGCAGTGGACGCTGTTGAAGGCCACCGCCGTGCGCGACGCCGACGGTGAGATCGAGGCCGCCGTGACGATCATCGAGGATGTCACGCACTCCAAGCGCGCTTCGCTGCGGATGGAGTTCCTCGCCCAGGTCGGCGACGTGCTCGCCTCCTCGCTCGACTACCAGCAGACGCTGCGCAACGTCGCCGGGCTCGCCGTGCCGCAGATCGCCGACTGGTGCGCCGTCGACCTGTTCACCGAGGACGGCCGGCGCGAACCGGTCGCGATCGCCCACTCCGACCCGGCCAAGCTGCGCACGGCCGAGCGCCTGCGCGCGTACGAGCCCGAGCAACTCAACCCCGAGCAGGGGCTCGGGCTCGTGCTGCGCACGGGCGAATCGCAGCTGTACACAGACATACCCGACGAGCTGCTCGTGGCTGCGGCGCTCGACGAGGAGCACCTGCGCCTGCTGCGCGAGGTCGGCATGCGCGCCGTGCTGATCGTGCCGCTTCGCGTGCGCGAGCGCACGATCGGCGCGCTGACGATGGTCGACGCCGAGTCCGGGCGCAGCTTCGACCGCGGCGATCTCGGGTTCGCCGAGCAGATCGCGGCGCGCGCGGCGCTCGCCGTCGAGGGCGCGCGCCTGTACAGCGAGCGCTCGGCGATCGCGCGCACGCTGCAGGACAGCCTGCTGCCCGAGGCGATCCCCGAGATCCCCGGCTGGGAGGTGGCCGCGCTGTATCGACCCGCCGGGCAGGAGGGCGAGGTGGGAGGCGACTTCTACGATTTCTGGGAGCTCGACGGCGAGTGGCTGATGGTGATCGGCGACGTCACCGGCAAGGGGGTCGGCGCGGCCGCCGTGACCTCGCTGGTGCGCCACACCGCGCGCGCCGCATCCGAATTCGACCCGCGCCCGGCGCAGGTGCTCGCGCGCATCGACGCCGCCCTGCGCCGTCGCCCGGCCGTCTCGCTGTGCACCGCCCTGTGCCTGCGCATCTCACCCGACGGAGCGACGCTCGCCGTCGGCGGGCACCCGCCGCCGCTGTGCATCGGGGAGGGCGGGGTTGACGAGATCGGCGAGCACGGCACGCTGCTCGGTGCGCTCGCGAGAACGCGCTGGCCCGAAACGCGGGTCGAGCTGCGCGCCGGTGAGACGCTCGTGGCGTTCACCGACGGCGTCACAGACACCGTCGGCGAGGGCGGCGTGCGCTGGGGGACCGACCGGTTGCAGGCCGCGCTGGCCGCGGCGCGCGGCCTCGCCCCGGCGGAGATCGCGGCGCGCTTGGTGGGGGCGCTCGACGAGTTTCAGGTCGGCGCGCAGGCTGACGATACTGCCGTGGTGATAATGCGCTACAGCGGGGAGTCGCCCACCGGGGGGCGACTCGATCAACTGTCGAGCGTGGGCGCTCGCGGAAACGGGTAGGGAGAAGATGTCTCAGACGCCGTTTGAGATCGAGAGCGTCCGCGAGCAGGATGCTGCGCGACTGGCGCTCTCGGGTGAGCTCGACATAGCGACGGTGCCGCGCGTGGAGGCTGCGGTGAATGCGACGTTGACAGCAGAGGTACGGACGCTGACGATCGACCTGAGCGAACTCGGCTTTGTCGACTCCTCGGGCCTGCGCCTGTTCATCGTGCTCGACCAGCGCGCCGCCGCCGATGGCTGGACGCTGCGCCTGATCCGTCCCGCCGAGCAGGTGATGAAGGTCTTTCGCGTCAGCGGCGTCGAGGAGAATCTGCCGTTCGTCGAGGATCCGAGCCTCACATGACCGCGCACTCATCCGAAAAAACCTTCGCCACCGGCAGGGGCACGCGCACGTTGCGCGTCGAGCTCGAGCTCGAGCACGACGTGCAGGCGCCGGCACTGGCCCGCGCGGAGATCGCCGAGTGCTGCCGCGAGCTCGAGCTCGACGGCTCGCTCTGCCAGTCGCTGATCCTGCTCGTCTCCGAGGTCGTCAGCAACGCCGTGCGCCACTCCAGTGGCGACCCGCACGCGCCCGTCGGCCTGGTCGCCTCCTTCGGCGAGCGCACGATCCGCGTGACCGTGACCGATGCCGGCGAAGGCTTCACCCCGCGCCCGCGCGACCCCGCGCGCACGCACGACGGCTACGGGCTCTACCTGCTCGAGAAAGTCGCCGATCGCTGG
This sequence comes from Solirubrobacteraceae bacterium, assembly GCA_035473995.1. Classification (GTDB taxonomy): domain Bacteria; phylum Actinomycetota; class Thermoleophilia; order Solirubrobacterales; family Solirubrobacteraceae; genus Palsa-744. The sequence continues at coordinate 2,630 of DATINR010000033.1, read as the reverse complement.
GGCGTGCAGTCGCGCGGCGACACCAAAGTCTGGTTCGAGCTGCCGCGCAAGGGCTAGTCCGCGGGCCGCGGCGCTCTGTCTGTGCGACCCGCGGAGAAAGCCCCTGGGAGGCGTCAGTCGTCCTCTCTGCCCCCCACGCTCGTGCCGGCCGCGATCAGGCCGGAAGCTCCGTCTGAGGCCTCGGTCAGCTCGCGCAGCTGATCCAGGCAGCGCCGCAAGAGACGCGAGACCTGCATCTGCGAGACGCCGATCCGCTCGGCTATCTGCGTCTGCGTGAGGTCCTCGACGAAGCGCAGGTGCAGGATCTCCCGCTCGCGCGGCGCGATCTGCTCGAGCGCCGATCCGACGCTCAGCCCTAGCTCGATCAGCTCGAAGCGCCCGTCCTCCTCGCCGACCGATTCGGCGTAGGAGCCGCTTTCGTCCTCCTCGCCGCCACGCCTGGGCGCGTCGAGCGAGAGCGTGCCGTAGCCGGCCAGCGCCCGCAGCCCGTCGAGTACCTCCTCGGTGCCGATCTCGAGGTACTGGGACAGCTGGGAGACGCTCGGCGCGTGCCCGCAGTCCTCACTCAGCTGCTGCTGGGCCTCGCGCACCTGCAGCGCTCGCTCCTGCGCCCCGCGAGGCACGTGCACCGACCAGCCCGAGTCGCGGAAGTAGCGGCGCATCTCGCCGAGGATCGTCGGCACGGCGAACGCTTTGAAAGGGAAGCCGCGGTCGGGGTCGTAGCGGTCGATCGCCTTCAGCAGGCCGAGCTGCGCGACCTGGAAGAGGTCGTCGAAGGGCTCCGAGGAGCGCCCGTAGCGGCGCGCCAGGCTGCGGCTGAGCGGCGTGTACTTGCGGATCAGCGATTCGCGGGCGAGCTGGTCGCCGCCCAGCTTCCACCTTCTGAACAGGGATGGCTCGTCCGCCGGCAGGCAGTCGACTCGCGACTGGCGACGTCGGGGCGGCGCAATTGCTACGTGGGTCATGACGCGCTCCTATCTTCAGGATCGCGGTTGGACCCATCGGCGCTCGGTGTCGCCGGCTACGTCTTCCGCTATGTGCGCACGGGATACCCCGGCATCGAAGCCTCCCGCACTATGCAGCTACCCGCCACGACCGATTCTCAAACCCGATCCTGCGTTCGAGCCGCATCTCGCTCGAGCCGGAGGCCGGATCGAGGACCTACAACACCTGGATCTGCACGAGGCTCGTCGTGCCCGGGCGGCCCGAGGGCAGCCCGGCGGTGATGCCGACGCGCTGCCCCGTCTTGCACCAGCCCAGCTCGACGACGCGCCGCGCGGCGTCGGCGATCAGCGCCTCGGTCGTCTCGTGGCGGCGCATCGAGGCGGCCTGCACGCCCCACATCAGCGCGCAGCGGCGCACCGTCTCCTTACCCGGCGAGAGCGCGTAGATCGGCACGGTCGGCCGGTGCGCCGAGACCAGGCGCGCCGAGCGGCCGGACAGCGTGGGCACGATCAGCGCGTCCAGGCGCAGCTCGCGCGCGGCGAGGCTGAGGTTGTGCGCGATCGTGTACGCCGGATCGGACTCCGTGCGGCGCACGCGCGAGTCGTTCCAGCGCTCGTAGGGGGCGATCGCCTCGGCCTGCACGGCCACGGCGGCCATCATCGCGACCGCCTCGACCGGGTAGCTGCCGATCGCCGTCTCCTGCGAGAGCATCACCGCGTCGGTCCCGTCGAGGATCGCGTTGGCCACATCGGCCACCTCCGCGCGGGTCGGGCGCGAGGAGACGACCATCGAGTCGAGCATCTGCGTGGCCGTGATCGAGGGGCGCGCCATCCAGCCGGCCAGCTCGAGCAGCTGCTTCTGCACGATCGGCACGCGCTCGATCGGCAGCTCGATACCGAGGTCCCCGCGCGCCACCATCAGGCAATCGGCCGCTTTGAGGATCTCCGCGGCGCGCTGCACCGCCTGCGGCTTCTCCATCTTCGCCACGAGCGGCAGGCGCGTGTGCTCGCGCACCGACTCGACATCCTCGGGGCGCTGCACGAACGAGAGCGCGACCATGTCCACGCCGATCGACTCGCCGTGGCGCAGCAGCTCGAAGTCCTCCTCCGGCACCGCCGGCAGCGACTCGACCTCACCCGGGATGTTCAGGCCCTGGCGCGAGGCGACGGCGCCGCCGACCTCGATCATCGCTTCGACCTCGTGGCTGGCCGGGCGCGCCTCGAGCACGCGCAGGCGCACCGAGCCGTCGGCCAGGTACAGCACGGCGTCCTTCTCCAGGGCGTCGGCCATCCCCTCCCAGGAGACGCTCATGCGCTTGGCGTCGCCCTCGACCTCCTCGCCGTCGACCGAGAACGTCAGGTGCTCGCCGGGCTTCAGCTCGACGATGTCCTCGCGCAGCGGGCCGATCCGCAGCTTCGGGCCGGGCAGGTCCTGCAGGATCGCCACCGGGCGTCCAACACGGCCGGCCGCGTCGCGCAGCCGCCGCACCGTCTCGGCGTGCTCGTCGAGCGTGCCGTGGGAGTAGTTCAGGCGCGCCACGTCCATCCCGGCCTCGATCATCCGCAGCAGCGTCTCCGGCTCGCGCGAGGCCGGTCCGATGGTGGCGACGATCTTGGTGCGGCGCATCCGACGACCCAAGGTATCGAGCGTCGCGTTCACACGCGGTCGAGCGCGATCTCTTGCAC
>DATINR010000032.1:0-1662 GCA_035473995.1 Solirubrobacteraceae bacterium | reverse complement strand
TACGCGGCGGGCCGCATCAGCGCCAAAGGCGGCGGCCTCGCGACGAGGTTCCGCAAGCTCTCCAGGGCGCAGAAAAAGGCGACCATCAAGGTCCCGCTCTCGCGTCGCGGGCAGAGCAGGCACCGCCCCTTCAACGTCAGGGTGCGCGTGGGCTTCGTGCCCAAGGCCAAGGGCGCCGGCGCGTCGGTCTCGTTCGTGACCGTGCGCTTCTAGGCGGGCACGCAATCGCGACAGCAGTCTTCCGGAGGCGGCCAATTGGCCGCCTCCGGTGTTTGCGCGACGGCTTCGCCACGAGCGTGACGCAAGTGCGCCCGCGGCCTCGCAGATCGCGCCCGTCGGTTGTCTCCGGCTGGCGCATGCCCTAGATTGACGGGTAATGGACGTTGTCACTGGTACGGATACCGCAACGTCGCCGGGGGTGGAATCCGTCCTTGCCGGCGTGCGCAGATTGACGCTGCTGGCCGACGGCGCGGCGGACATCGACGCCGTCTACCGTGCGCTCGCACGCGAGCTGCTGTCCTCGCCGGGGGCGGAGGAGGTCCACGTGCACCACTTGGCCGAGGGGGAGTCGGCGGAGGAGCTGGTGACCGTCTACATGTACGGCGGCGACGGGCGGCTGAGCTACATGCTGCCGCGTGCCGAGCGTCCGCCGGGCGTCAGCTGGGTGCTCTACACGGGGCGCAACGTATTGATCGCCAACGAGCGCAAGCTCGCCGAGAACGTGCCCCGCGTGACGGCCACGGGTCCGGCCAGCTGTGCGTTGCTGCTGCCGATGGTCGAGCGTGGCGAGGTCGATGCCGTCGTGATGCTCGTGCGCCGCTCCTCGCCGGCCTTCGACGAGCGCGCCGTCGATCTCGCGCGCACGCTCGTCGACCAGGCGGCTGCCGCGCTCGCGCTCGTGCACGCACGCGCCGAGGCGGGCACGGACGCGGTCGCGGGCTGCATGAACCACCGCGCGATGCGTCGGCGCCTGGAAGAGGAGATCGACCGCGCCTCGCGCGCCGGCAGCCCGCTGTCTTGCATCCTGATCGACCTGGACGACTTCAAGCGCGTCAACGACGAGCACGGCCACCAGGCCGGCGACGTGGTGCTGCGCCAGGTCGTGCAGGCGCTCGTCGGCGAGTTCCGCGCGTTCGACCGCGTGGCTCGCTACGGCGGCGATGAGTTCGTCGTGATCCTCCCCAACGCCGATCTGCGCAGTGCGGCGGCCGCGGCCAACCGCGCGCTCGAGCGCATGCGCGCTGTGCCCACGGTCGGCTCGGAGCCGGGCATCTCGGCCTCGATCGGCGTCGCGCAGTGGCGTGCGCCGATGGGCGTCGACGATCTGCTCGAGGCCTGCGATCAAGCCCTGCTGCGCTCCAAGCGCGAGGGCAAGGGACGCGTCACGCGCGCGTCCGAGCCGATCGTCTGAGCTCACCGGCGGGGTGTCGTGCCGGGCTGGAGGCGGCACCTCGCGGACGAGCCCGCGCATGCGACTCTGCGAGACTGAGGGCATGCCCGCCGAGAGAGCCACCACGCCCAGGGAGGTGCGATGACGCAGAACAGCTTTGGCGCCAAGGACAAGCTCGAGGCCGCCGGCAGCAGCTATGAGATCTTTCGCCTCGATGCCCTGCAGCAGCGCTTCGACGTGGCGCGACTGCCCTTCTCGCTGAAGGTGCTCCT
>DATINR010000031.1:0-6897 GCA_035473995.1 Solirubrobacteraceae bacterium | reverse complement strand
GGGTAGCGCCCGTCGAGCATGTCGAGCACGTTCTCGAGCAGCTCGATCGACAGCTCGGCATAGGGGTAGCTGCTCGTGACGAGCGCGTGCAGGTCCTGCACGGAGATGCCTTCGTCTTCCTGATTCCCATTAATGCCCGCTTTCGCGGGATCGCCGGACACGGCGATGGCGACGATCTGCTGAGCGAGCACATCGAGCGCGTTGCGCGGGACGACGGTCGGCTCGATCAGTCCTTCGTGCATGCGCCTGGCGACGACGGCGCACTCGAGCAGGTCGCCTCTGAACTTGGGGAAGATGCGCCCGCGGCTGACGTCGCCGACGTTGTGCCCGGCGCGACCGATGCGCTGCAGCCCGCGCGCGACGGACTTGGGCGACTCGATCTGCAGCACGAGATCGACGGCGCCCATGTCGATGCCGAGCTCGAGCGAGCTCGTGGCCACGAGGCACGGCAGCTCGCCTGCCTTCAGCAGCTCCTCGACCTTGGTGCGCTCCTCGCGCGCCAGCGAGCCGTGATGCGCGCGCGCGATTTCGAGCGGCACGATCGGTCCGTCGGGCGCTGCGCCCGGTGCGGCCACCGACCCGGCCGTCTGCGCGTCCGCGCCGTGAACGGCTGCACGCGAGCCATCGCCGCCGGAGGCGGCCATCTCATCCTGCTCGAGCTCCTTGGCGGCGAGCTCGTTCAGGCGCAGCGCCACGCGCTCGGCTGAGCGACGGTTGTTGACGAACACGATCGTCGAGTTGTGCGCTTTGACCTGCGCCAGCAGCTCGGGGTAGATCGCCGGCCAGATCGAGTTGCGGGTCGACTCGCCCCCGGCGACCGGGTCGAGCGGGTCGGGCGCGGGGTCGCTCGGGGGCGTCGTGCCGCCGGGTTCGCTCATCGACTCGACGGGCACCTCGATGCGCAGGTCGAGCTGCTTGGAGTGGCCGGCGTCGAGGATCGTCACCTCGCGGCGCGGTCCGACGAGGAAGCGGCCGATCTCCTCAAGCGGGTTCTGCGTGGCGCTGAGGCCGATCCGCTGTAGCTCGCGGCCCTCCGCTGTCTCGCGGTTTGCGCGCACGTGCGCCTCCAGGCGCTCGAGCGTCAGCGCGAGGTGCGAGCCTCGCTTGGTCGCCGCGACGGCGTGGATCTCATCGACGATCACGGCTTCGACGTCGTCGAGCATCGAGCGCGCCTGCGAGGTGAGGATCAGGTACAGCGACTCGGGCGTCGTGATCAGGATGTCCGGCGGATTGCGCGCCATCGCTGCGCGCTCCTTCTGCGGCGTGTCGCCCGTGCGGATCGCGACCGTGATCTGCTCCGCGCCGATCCCGCGCAGCGGCGTGCGCAGGTTGCGCTCGATGTCGTACGCCAGCGCCTTCAGCGGGCTGACGTAGACCACGCGCGTGCCCTGCTTCTCCTGCCTCGGCTCGGCGCCCAGGCGGTCGAGCGCCGAGAGGAACGCCGCCAGCGTCTTGCCCGAGCCGGTCGGCGCCGACAGCAGCACGTTCTCGCCGGCCGCGATCGCAGGCCACGCCTTTTCCTGCGCCGGCGTCGGCGACTCGAAGGCCTGCTCGAACCACGCGCGGACCGGTGGGCTGAAGCTCGAAAGTGGCACCCGTCGAGGCTAGCGCGCGAGGCGTCGTCGCTTCACCGTCAGGGGCGGCTCGTCCTCGGCGGCCACCTCGGCGTAGGAAAATCCACGGAGAGGTATCGCGCGCCCGCGTCACGGGACCCCGTGAGGGGCGTGCATCCACGCCAGTGACACGGATCTCCTCACCTTCCCTGACGGCCCGGCTGGTCGAGCGCACGCTCGAGCTGGTCGACATCGCCTCCGAGTCGGGCGCAGAGAGAGACATCGCCGAGCATGTCGCGGCAGAGCTGCGTGAGGGGGGCGTGCCGGTGCGCGACGCAGGCGACACGTGCGTGCTGGCCGGCGCCACGAGTCGCGGCGAGCGCCCGTTGGTGCTGCTCGCCGGCCACCTCGACACGGTGCCCGCCCAGGAGAACTGGCCCGGCCACCTTGACGAAGAGGGGGTCGTGGGGCTCGGCGCAAGCGACATGAAGGGCGGCGTAGCCGTGATGCTCGAGCTCGCGCTGGCGCAGGCGCCCAGCGCGTTCGACGTCGGCTACGTGCTGTTCGGGCGCGAGGAGCTGCCGTCGAGCGAAGCGGCGCTCGGGCCGCTGCTCGAGCGCGCGCAGGGCCTGCGCGAAGCCGACCTCGCGATCGTGCTCGAGCCGACGGCCAACGTCGTGCAGGCCGGCTGCCTCGGCAACATCGACGCGACGTGGACCTTCCACGGTCGCGCCGGTCACTCGGCGCGGCCGTGGCTCGCCGATAACGCGATCGACCGGGCGCTGGCCGGGATCGGCGAGCTCCACGCGCGCGGACCCGAGCGCGAGACGATCGAAGGGCTCGAGTTCGCGCAGGTCGCGACCGCCACCGCGATGCACGCCGGCGTCGCGCGCAACGTGATCCCGGGCACGGCCACGGCCAACGTCAACTTCCGCTACTCGCCGCGATTCGTCGCCGAGCAGGCCGAGCTCGAGCTGCGGCGTCGCTGCGAGGCGCACGGCGAGCTCGAGCTCCTGTCCAACTCCGAAGGAGCATTGCCGCCACGCGCCAACCCGCTGTTCGCGCGGCTGCAGGCGGCAAGCGGAGTCGCGCCCGAAGCGAAGCAGGCGTGGACGCCGGTCGCCGAATTCGCGGCCGTCGGCGTCGAGGCGGTCAACCTCGGGCCCGGCGACCCCGCGCTGGCCCATCGCCGCGACGAGTGCGTCTCGGCTGACGCGCTCACGCGCGCCTACGAGATCCTCGGATCGTTCCTGTGCGACTGAACCCGCACGTCGAGCACGCCCCCGGCTATCCCTTCCTGCGCCTGGCCGAAGCGCGGCGCGCGGCGCAGGCGCGCGGGATCGACGTGGTCGACCTCAGCATGGGGCAACCGACCGACCCCGCGCCGCAGCTCGTGCGCGACGCGCTTGCACAGGCCGTGGCGAGCACGCCGCTGTGCGACTACCCCTCGGCCGAAGGCCTGCCCGAGCTGCGCGCCTCGATCGCCGGCTGGGCCGAGCGGCGCTTCGGCGCGGTGCTCGATCCCGACCGCGAGGTGCTGCCGACGCTCGGCGCGAAGGAGCCGATCGCCGCGCTGGCGCGGTTGTTCGCGCGCGAAGGGGACACGATCGCCGTAACCTCGCCGTCCTACCCAGTGCCCGAGCGCAGCGCCCGCGCAGCGGGCCTGAAGCTGGCCGTGCAGACGCTGACGGCGGACGGCGGGTGGCTGCCCGACCCCGACGGGATCGAGTGGCGCCGCGTGGCGATCGTGTGGGTCGTCAACCCGCACAACCCGACCGGAGCGTGCGCGCCGCTCGAGCTGCTCGACGAGCTGGCCGAGCGTTGCCGCAGCCGCGGCGCGATCCTCGCCGTCGATGAGACCTACTCCGAGTTCTGGTTCGGCCCCGAGCCACCGGCCTCGGCGCTCCAGCTGCAGGACCGCAGCGGCGTCGTCGTGTTCAACTCGCTCTCCAAGCGCTCCGGGCTGGCTGGGCTGCGCTCGGGCTTCGTCGCCGGCGACGCCGAGATCGTCGGGCGCATCCGCCGCCACCGCAGCGACATCGGCACGACGCCGCAGGCGTTCGTGCAGCGCGCGTCGATCGCGGCTTGGGAGGACGAGGCGCACGTCGCGCAGGCGCGCGAGCGCTACGCGCGCAAGCGCGAGCTGCTCGGTGCGGCCGCCGTGCGCGCCGGCTTCGCCGATGCAGGCGCGCCGGCCGGGATCTTCCTCTGGCTCGGCGTGCCCGGTGGCAATGACGAGCGCGCCTACGAGCTGCTGCTCGAGCGCTCGCTGCTCGTCGTGCCCGGCTCCTACCTCGGGACCGGCGGCGAGGGCTATTTGCGCGTCGCGCTTACGGGGCCGCCCGAGCGCACGGCGCGGGCGGCGGAGCTGCTGCGGGACGCGGTAGCCGCTCCGGCCTGAGCGCTACGGCGCGGCGTGGGCGGCGCAGTTGCCTTGCGCGAGCGTGTGACCGGCAGCTCGCAGACGCGGCGCCGCCGAGCGGGGGGCCCGGCCCCCTGGCCAGGGCCCCCCGGCGCGGGCTATTTCCCGAACACGGATGTAGCGGCAGCGCCTTCGTTTTCGTCGACCACGAGCAGCAGGAAGAGCGATTCTTCTTCCCCTATGTATGTGACCCCGAAGCTGCATTCTTCGAGCGCTTTATATGTCCCTTTGCAGAAGTTCACGGCTTCTTCTGTGTATTTGAAGGAGCCTTCGGGCGCTTCGTCGTGAACGAAGGTTTCGGTTTTGGCGGCTTCGATGGCTTTGATGGTGACGATGCTGATCCCGCCTTTTTTGACTTCTCGCGGAGAGGCGGTGACCTTGAACCTACTGCCTTTCCCGGCCCTGAGCGAGGTGACACCGGCTTCGGTCGCTTCCAGTTTGCTCGCGCCGAACACTTCGCCTTTTCCACCGCTGCTGCAGCTGGGCTGTTCGGATTTGGCTTCGTATTCAACTTCGACGATGCCTTCTTTTTCCTTGTTCGTCAGTTTGACGCTCGTCGCCCCTTCGCATGTGTCGTTGACGACTTTCGCGCAGAGGATCTTCCAGCCCGGAGCTTTCACGGCGGATTTTAGTTTGTCGCGGATTTCTTCCCCGACGAGGGCAAGTTCCGTTTTCCATGGCAGGTTCACGGCTTCGACGGAAGGTTCCGCGCAAGTGCCTTTCGTCGTTTTGCAGCCGGTCGCTTTGACTTCTTTCACTTCTCCGAGCGAGGCGTTTTCGGAACTACCCACGGTCCCCGTTTTCACGGTCGTGCACTGCACGGCGAGCCCGGTTTTCGTGTCCGCCAGTTTCAGCGTTCCTTCCGAGGAGGCTGTCCTGGGTTTCGAGTTGGCTTCCAGCCAATCGAATTTTTTGGTGCCGGCTTTTGTGGTGCAGAGGTTGTTTTCGTACCGCCCGCCTTTGAGTGCCATGCATCCCTGCCACGTAGGTGTGAGCGCCGCCGCGGTGCTTGCGGCAAGCGCAACGACCATCGCTGCCGCTAGGAACGCGGTCAACGCTTTGCGAATCGACATTTCCACTACCCCCTATGACGTTTGGCCGGTGAGCCCGGCCCCGTTACCGTCAGATGCAGTCAGAGCGCGGCGCCGTGGTCGCGCACGAGATCGTTCAGCTTGACCTTGTCGTGGCGCTCGCCCTCGCCGAGGCGCTTGACGACGAGCACGCACGGCAGGCCGAACTCGCCGCCCGGGAAGGAACGCGTGCGGCTGGCGCCGATCGCCACGCTCCACGGCGGGATGTGCCCGCGCGAGATCTCCTCGCCCGTGTCGGCGTCGATCACGGGAATCGTCGGCGAGAGGATCACGCCGGCGCCGACGACGGCCCCTTCGCCGACGCGCGCTCCTTCGATCAGCATGCAGCGGCTGCCGATGAAGGCGTCGTGCTCGACGATCACCGGGCTCGCCTGCAGCGGCTCGAGCACCCCGCCCACACCGACGCCGCCGGAGAGGTGCACGCGGTCGCCGATCTGCGCGCACGAGCCGACCGTCGCCCACGTGTCGACGAGCGTGTCGTGACCGACGTAGGCGCCGACGTTGACGAAGCTCGGCATCAGGATCGAGCCCGACGCGAGATGCGAGCCGAAGCGTGCATAGGCGCCGGGCACGACGCGCACGTTGGGGCTGCTGCGCTTGGGCGGCAGCCGGTCGGCGAACAGCATCGGCCCGGCCTCGGTGTGCTCCATCGGGCAGACGCGGAACAGCAGCACGATCGCGCGCTTGAGCCACTCGTGCACCCGCACCTTCCCGTCGTCGTCGAGCTCCGCGACGCGCACGCGGCCGCAGTCGAGCAGGTCGATCACGCTCAGCACGGTCGCCTGTACGTGCGCGTCGCGGTCGTCGAGCTCCGAGCGGCGCTCCCACAGGCAGTCGATCTGCTCGCGCAGCGACTCCAATCCACCGAAGTCGGCGATGCTCGCGAGCGTCGCCATGCTCAGCTCACCTGCGCCGTCGCCAGCGGCCTCGTGTGCTCGCCCGGCACGAGCACGTCGGGCTCGAACTGCAGCGTGGCGAAGTAGTCGCGCCGCACCTCCTCGGCCCGACGGATCAGCTCGACGCTGCCGTCGGCGCGCAGCAGGAGCTCCTGCGGGCGCAGGCGGCCGTTGTAGTTGAAGCCCATCGCCAGGCTGTGCGCGCCGGTGTCGTGGATCAGCAGCAGGTCGCCCACGTGCAGCTCCGGCAGCTCGCGCTGAATCGCGAACTTGTCGTTGTTCTCGCACAGCGAGCCGACCACGTCGATCGTCCGCTTCGCCCGCGTGCCGTCGTCGCCGTTCAGCGTCAGGTGGTGGTAGGCGTCGGCGTAGAAGGCCTGGCGCATCAGCGCCGCGATGCCCGCGTCGACACCGGCGTAGTCACGCCACTTGCTCATGCGGTTGATCACGCGTGTGACCAGCGCGCCATGCGGGCCTGTGATGTAGCGGCCGGACTCGAGCAACAGCTTCGGGCTGCGTCCGGTCCGCTCGCGGTGCGCGCGAAGCAGCTCACCGGCCCCATGCCCGAACGCGTGCACGTCGAGCGACGGATCGCCTGGGCGATACGGAATCCCGAGGCCGCCGCCGGCGTTGATGAACTCGAGCTCGATCCCGAGCTCGCGCTGCAGGTTGTCCTCGAGCGCCAGCAGTATCGCAACGGTCGCGAGCAGCGGCTGTACGGAGAGCACGTTCGAGGCGATCATCGCGTGCAGCCCGAAGCGTTCCGCCCCGAGCTCGCGCACCTGCTCGAACGCCGCCGCGAGCTGGTCTCGGCGCAAACCGAACTTCGCCTCCACGGGCGAGCCGATCAGCTTGTCGCCGAGGCGCTCCGGACCGGGGTTGAAGCGAAACGAGCAGACCGCCGGGACGCCCGGCAGCTTGTCGATCAGCGTGAC